>JAADHJ010000018.1 GCA_013151915.1 Deltaproteobacteria bacterium | reverse complement strand
TCTAGCAGAACACGGATTTCAGGTATTCCCTGTTGAGTTTCGCGATGAACTTTACGTCAATCCCCTTTGGACACGCCGCCTGGCATTCGTAATGATTGGTACAGTTGCCAAACCCGCAGTCCTTCATCGCCTCCAGCATTTTCCCGACACGTTCCTTCGCCTCTACCTGCCCCTGGGGCAGGGCGGCGAAATGGGAAACTTTGGCACTGGTGAACAGCATTGCAGACCCATTGGGACAGGCCGCGACACAGGCTCCGCAGCCGATGCATTCGGCGGCGTCCATGGAATAGTCGGCGTCCTTCTTGGCGATCAGGATAGCGTTTGCGTCAACCGGGGAACCGGCGTGCACCGAGATGTATCCCCCGGCCTGGATAATCCTGTCCAGGGCGCTGCGATCGACCATTAGATCCTTGCGGATGGGAAACGCCTTGGACCGCCATGGTTCCAGGTAAATCGTGTCCCCATCCTTAAAATTCCGCATATGCAGCTGACAGGTGGTAGTCCGATCCTGTCCGCCATGGGGGACCCCGTTGATGACCATGGAACATGTGCCGCAGATTCCCTCACGACAGTCATGGTCGAATACGATGGGCTCTTTCCCCCCGTGGATGAGTTCCTGATTCACCACATCCAGCATTTCCAGAAAGGAATGGTGCCCGGTAATTCCCTTGGCGAGGTACGTCTCGAAGCGGCCGGAGTCGTTTGGTCCTTCCTGACGCCAGACGACCAGCTTCAATGTCATCGTCTTTTGCTCGGCATGTCCGCTCATTATTTGTAGCTCCTTACCGCGAGGTGAACTTTTTCGAATTTGAGGGGTTCCTTATGGAGCTCAGGCTCCTTGCCCTCCCCCTTGAACTCCCAGGCCGCTGAGTAGGTGAAATTCTCATCGTCACGTATCGCCTCGCCATCCTCGGTCTGGTGCTCGACGCGGAAGTGGCCTCCGCACGATTCGTCACGGTGAAGGGCATCGCGAGCGAGCAGTTCGGCAAACTCCAGGAAATCCGCCGCCCGGCCGGCTTTCTCCAACTCCTGGTTGATCCCGGTCCCGGTCCCCGGTACATTCACATTCTCCCAGAACTCCTTGCGGATGGATGGGACCTTCCTGATGGCATCCGTGAGGCTCTCCTTGCTGCGCGTCATGCCCGCATCCTCCCACATGACGTGGTGAAGGTCGCGCCTGAACTCGGCCGCGGTGCGTTTTCCATTGATGGACAGGAGTTTCTGGATATTCAATTTAACATCCTCGATGGAGGCCTTGACCTCCGGGCCGTCGACACTGAGCCCGCCCGGCGCTACCCCGGAAAGGTAGTTTGCCAGGGTGTAGGGGATGATGAAATAGCCGTCGGCCAGACCCTGCATGAGGGCGCTGGCTCCAAGCCTGTTCGCACCGTGCACGGAGAAATTAGCCTCGCCCAGGACGAACAGACCGGGGATGTTGCTCATGAGGTTGTAGTCGACCCACAGCCCGCCCATGGAATAGTGAGGCGCGGGATAGATGCGCATGGGGACCTTGTAGCCGTCCTCGCCCGTGATCTGTTCGTACATTTCGAACAGGTTCCCGTATCTTTCCCGCATTACATCCTCGCCAAGGCGTTTGATTGCATCCCGGCAGTCAAGATAAACGCCGCGGCCGCCAGGGCCTACACCACGGCCGTCATCACACTGCTCTTTGGCTGAACGGGAAGCAATGTCCCTGGGCGCAAGGTTTCCAAAAGTCGGATATTTCCTCTCGAGATAGTAGTCGCGATCCTCCTCGGGAATCTGGTTGGCTGGACGATTGTCGCCGCGTTTTTTTGGCACCCAGCATCTGCCGTCGTTGCGGAGAGACTCGGACATGAGTGTGAGCTTCGACTGGTAGTCGCCTGACTGCGGGATGCATGTGGGATGGATCTGGGTATAGCAGGGATTGGCTAAATAGGCGCCTTTCCTGTATGCCTTCCAGATGGCCGAAACGTTGGAGCCCATGGCATTGGTGGACAGGTCGTAAACATTAACGTAACCCCCCGTACACAGAAGGACAGCATCACCAACATGACTACTGATCTCGCCGGTGAGAAGATTACGAACGGTTATCCCCTTCGCCACACCGTCGGCCAGAATCAGGTCCTGCATCTCCGTGCGGGGGAAGATCCTGACCCCTCCCGCCTTGATCTGGCGGGACAGGGCCGAGTAGGCCCCAAGCAGGAGCTGCTGTCCCGTCTGCCCCCGGGCGTAAAACGTACGGGAAACCTGGGCCCCACCGAATGAACGGTTTTCAAGATAACCGGCGTAGTCGCGGGCAAAGGGAATACCCTGGGCGACGCACTGGTCGATGATGCTGTTGCTCACCTGGGCCAGGCGCCAGACATCGGCCTCGCGGGACCGGAAGTCGCCGCCTTTGACTGTGTCGTAGAAGAGGCGCCAGACGCTGTCGGCGTCATTGGGGTAGTTCTTGGCGGCGTTGATCCCGCCCTGAGCGGCAATAGAATGGGCGCGCCGGGGGCTGTCCTGGTAGCAGAACGCATCCACGTTGTACCCAAGCTCGGCAAGAGAAGCGGCGGCAGAAGCGCCGGCCAGGCCGGTGCCGACAACGAGAACCTTGAATTTCCGTTTGTTGGTCGGGTTAACCGGCTTCATATCGTTGCGGTATTTATCCCATGTTTCCTCAGTGGGTCCTGTCGGACTCTTTCCGTCTAGTATCACTGTCATGCCCCCCTATCTGGCCAGAATGCCGGCTAGGATGAGGACCGGTATTGCGCCGTACCCAACAAGGAAGAGCACGGAAATCGCTATGCCGACCGCGTTAATCTTCGGCCTCGTCCGATCGTCATTTAGCCCCAGGGTCTGTAAAATGCTTTCGGCGCCGTGATACAGATGGAGAAACAGGGCGGCAACGGCGACGATGTAGACAGCGGCAATGGACGCTATCCGGAGGCTGCTGACCACCATGGTAAAGACGTCATAGCGTCCCTGGACATCGATTGTCTGGACAACATCCGGGGTAACACGGAAGGTGAATTGGAGCAGGTGGTAGACGATGAAGGCCAGGAGCACAAGCCCTGTCCAGATCATGTTCCTACCGGCGAAGGTGGCCTTGAGCCTCCTGGTTACCGCGTACTTGCCCCCCTTGGCGCCCCAGTTCTCCAGCGTCAGGGTAATGCCGAAGTAGACGTGCAAACAGAGCAGGACGAACATGATGACCCGTTCCGGCCATACCAGGATAGGCAGGCTTTGAAGATGCTCCGCATATGCGTTCAGCCAGCCGGCACCGATAAAAATGGTGGAGTTTCCCAGCAGGTGCGCCACAACAAACAGGAGCATGAACAGGCCGCTCACCGCCATGAACATCTTTCTACCTACGGAACTCGTGAGCATTGACATGGCACCTTTCCTTTGATTATGTGGTTTTGGTTTCGAAAAAGAAACGGACTACTGAAATGATTTCCCACGGAAAACTGTGGAAATACGCTACAATTGGAATCCCGGCACACCCACCTCCTTTGGAAATTTTGTATACAGTATACGCAGGAACATAGGACTTTAGAAACGAGATGTCAACTGTCCAGGGAACGGGGTTTACAGGCCGGCAGGCTACCAACCCGGCTTTCCTTCGGTGAGCAGGACTCTCCTTCCCCCTCCCAGCTCCCACCGGCCTTCCAGAGTGGCATTATAGACCACAAAATCAAGGTGAAATGGGGCCACAACATTACCTCCGAAGGTGTGGTTGTCACCGAAGGCGAGGTGAACCGTCCCGAGTATCTTCTCGGATTCAAGGATACTGTCCGGGCGTGTTGCACCGGGATTGGTGCCGATGCCCAGCTCAGCGATGTTGTTGTTCTCAGGATGAGCGGAAAACAGGCCTTCCAGCCATTTTACATCGTCCGGATTCCCACCGGAGACTGAGACCGCCCGGCCCTCCTCGATATTTACCTTCAATGGAGCAGCCAGCTTTGATGATGGCCCCCATTCAATGACCAGGGTTCCCTCCGTGGTCCCCTCCAGAGGGGCCATGAAAACCTCGCCGGCAGGGAGGTTGCCGAATGAACCGGGTTTTGTCAGATCACCATCGTCCGCCTTGAAGGGTCTTCCCGACACCTCAAGTCTCAGGTCGGTGCCATTGCCGGCGCGAATCTCGAAGGCATCGACCCCTTCGAGAGCCCTGGCGAGGGTCTGAGTGGAACTCGCCAGGGCTCTCCAGTCCACGTTCATGGACCCGAAGAACATATCCCTGAGAAAGTGGGGCATACTGGCATAGCGAGCCTTCCCCCACAGGGTGAGCATCTTGCGAAAGGATGTATGGCTGGTGGAATGGAAGGCCAGGGCAACTACGGTATCCACCGCATCCGAGGGAGAGACCAGTTCCCCGGCGTCCCTGATATCCTGCTCGGAGACATTCTTTTCAAGGAGCTTTTTAAAAAGGCCTCCTTCCCGGAAACGCCGCACCGTTTCCAGACCGAAGGCCGCCTCCCAGACAGATTCAGGGGGTTCAATGCCGCTTCTTCCGGTGGATGGATAGATGACGGTTCTGGACGCGGGATGAATCCGTTCAAGGCATTCGGCCACATCCAGCGGGAGCCGCGGGTCCATGACATCATCACCTCGGTCCCCGAGCAACAGGAGCGTTTCATCCTCTCTTACGCCCAGGTTGATCTCGATGAGTGAACGAACCGCCCTCTCCATTTCACAACGATCGGCCTCAGACATTTTCATTCTCCCATTAATTTAGGATCATCCTGTAAATGAGTACCTGGAACCCAACGTTCAACGTTCAAAGTTCAACGTCCAAAGCCAACTCACCACAGAAGTGACCACTTGCAGGTCACACCACCCTTCGACAAGTCTCAGGGCAGGCTGTGGTAAATCAGCTCTTGACCTTTTCAGCTTCCGTCTTCGTTCCTCGAACTTCGCCGCGACAAGTCGCCCGGGATTGCCGCGTCCCTCTCGTCTCCCTCGATGTTCCTCGCAATGACAGCTCTTTGTTCCCCGCGTTCCCTTTTCTACTCTGGACTCTGGACTCTGGACTCCGCGACTTTGGACCTTGAATCCCGCCGTTGCACATTGAACGTTGAACATTTTTTAATCCAGTTGAACATTGAACGTTGAACTTTCTTTATCCCTTTGGACTATTATTTCCTGAGACCGAGCTGCTTGATCTTTCTGTGGAGGTTGCTCCGTTCAATGCCGACTTCTTCGGCGGTTTTAGAAACATTCCACCCGTTGCGCTCAAGATTTACCAGGAAAAAATTCCTCTCAAAATCCTCACGGGCTTTTCGGTAATCTCCCTCCGGGGAACCTTCCTCCACTTCTTTCTTGAAACCGCCCTGTTTTATCGATACCGGGATCAGGTCGGGAGAAATCACGTCATCCAGGGCCAGGATCACCAGGCGCTCTACTACGTTCCTCAGTTCCCGGATATTCCCCGGCCAGGAGTAGGAGGACATCATCTGAAGGGTCTCCTTGGAAAAGGAAAGCCGCTTCTTGGAATAAAGGTCGCCAAACTCGACCAGAAACCTTTCCAGCAGTTCTGGAATATCCTCTTCCCGTTCCCGAAGGGGTGGGATATGAAAAGGAAAAACATTCAGCCGAAAGAAGAGGTCCTCCCGGAACCGCCCTTCGGAAATCTCCGACCCCAGGTCCTTGTTTGTCGCGGCTATGATTCGGACATTAACATCGATATCCCTGTTCCCGCCAACCCTTTGGAATACTTTTTCTTCAAGGACCCGGAGGATTTTGGCCTGGGTGGCAAGACTCATGTCCCCTATCTCGTCTAAAAAGAGGGTGCCGTGATGGGCCAGGTCGAATTTGCCCTTCTTCCGGGCATTGGCGCCGGTAAAAGCGCCCCTCTCATGTCCGAACAGTTCGCTCTCGATGAGGCCCTCCGGGATGGCGGCACAGTTGACCGCCACGAAAGGTTCCCTTCCCCTGTGGGATGCCGAGTGCAGGGCCCTTGCCAGTAGGTCTTTACCGGTCCCGTTCTCCCCCGTGATCAGAACAGAGGCCATGGTCGGTGCAACAATCCGGAGTTGCTCAATGATCGCTTTCATTGCAGGAGACCTGTCCACGATCTCATCCGTCCTGCCCTGGGTATCCCTGAGTGCCCGATTTTCCTCTACGAGCTCTCTTTGGCTGATGGCATTTCTAAGGACCAGGGTAAGACGATCGATGGACAGCGGTTTTTCCAGAAAATCGAAGGCCCCCAGTTTGGTGGCGGTTACGGCGGTCTCGATGTTTCCATGACCGGACATGATTATTACCGGCAACTCCGGGTCCTGTCTGGTCATCCCCTTGAGCGTTTCGATCCCATCCATTCCAGGCATCCAGACGTCCAGCAGAACAGCGTCGGGATTGTCCACGGCCACCCTGGTCAACGCGGATTCGCCATCGGCCGCCTCAAGGACAGAGTAACCTTCATCCTGAAGTATTGTGCTGATACTTTCCCGGACACTCCTGTCGTCATCGACAACGAGAATCAGACCGCCGGTTTTTCTTCGACTCAAACCGTTACCCCCCTTTCAAAATCAACTGCGCCTTCCAGGACCGATGTCAACCGGGATCCTGATTGAAAATACGCTTCCGCTGGGGTGGTTTTCCATGTAGGCGATGGTTCCGCCATGCTCCTCCACGATCCTCTGGGTAATTGCCAGGCCTAACCCGGTCCCCTCCTCCCTGGTGCTGAAGTAGGGCTCGAAGATCATGCTTCGAAGATTCTCCTCGACCCCGACCCCTGTATCAGCCACGGATATTTCTATCATTCCTTGAGCCTTCAGCAGGTTGGTCGAAACAGAGATCTCCCCCTCTCCCTTTTCCTCCACGGCCTTGATGGCGTTGTCTATGAGATTGATCAGCACCCTGCGCATCTGTTCGCGGTCAAAACTGATAACAGGCAGATCAGGCTCCAGCTCCATGCCGATTTTCACCTTCATGGACTTTCCACCGCTGTAAAGAGTAACCGCTTCGCCGATCGTCCCGTTAAGATTCCCCGGAACGGGGTTAAGTACCGGAAGGCGCGCGAATTGGGAAAATTCATTTACCAATCCGCGCATCCCGTCAACCTCCCGAATAATGGACCCGGTGCCTTCACTCAGGATCCTGGCTTCCTCCCCACCCAGATGTCCCATAAGCCTCTTCCTGATTCTTTCCGCGGAGAGTTTTATGGGGGTAAGCGGATTTTTTATCTCGTGGGCAATTCGGGTCGCCACCTCAGACCATGCCGCCTTCTTCTGGGCGTTGACAAGCTTTGTCATATCCTCGAGGACGAGGACGAACCCCATGGGTTTCCCTGCCGGGTCATCCAGGATGCTGATATTTATGAGGAGAATCAGGGGGGTCCCGGCGACTACGATGGGGATTTCGCGCCTGACGTTCCGGAGGTCCGAATCGAGAGCCTCCTGGAGCATTCCACGCATGACCCGAACATGCTCCGCACCCAGCAGGTCGTCAATGCACCTCCCCAGTACATCCCCGGGTTTGACCATAAACATGACCTCGGCCGCCCGGTTGAAGGTATTGATCCTCCCCTCCATATCCATGGAAACAACGCCCGTACCGACATTTCTCAAAACCGTCTCTATGTAGGTGCGCCGCTGTTCATTTTCCCGGTAGGCCTTTTCAAGATCACCATGCGCCCTTTCCAGCCGCCGCCTGCCCTCTTCCAGTTCACCTGTCATCCTGTTAAAGGCCTGGACGAGGATACCGATCTCATCGGTTGCCATTACGTCAACACGTGCCGAAAGATCCCCATCCGCAACCCGTTCAGCCCCCTCCGCGAGGGACTGGATTGGAACGGTGATCCCGCGGGCAATATAGAAACCGAGCCAGGACGCGGAGAAAAGGATAAGAATAGCTAAAAAAAGCAGATAAACCCTGTAGTTGGTATATATGGGTTTTTTCAGCAGTTTCATTTCAGTGTAACCCCGGTAGGTTCTGGCAAGGTTCTCGGCTTTTGCCCTGACGTTTTCCGGAACGTATAGAGAAACGACGACAGCCCCCTGGCCGCTGGGGGTCTTAAGTGGGGCCGCCCCTTTGATAAACTCACCTTTTTTGGCCCTGCCGATTCCGTCCACCACCCTGCCGACCTTTGCGTTCTGGACCAGACTGCTCTGGGGATCGGTCACCCCCTGTGGTTCCATACCGTCCCACGAGCCGGCGAGATGTTGCCCATAATGATCGAACAGTTCCAGGTCGGAAAGTGAATATTCCTTTCGAAGGGTTTCAAGGCGCTTATCAATACCTTTCTCTCCACCTACCTCCCCAAGGCGGTCCGAAACCCGTTGAGCTATTACCCGGACTCGACCGGTCATGGTCGAGTAGTAATCCTGGGAGATGGAAACGCTGTCCTCTACGGCCCGTTCCACATCAAGATTGAACCAGTACTCCACACTGTCGGAGATAAACCCCTCGGCTACGAAAAGGAGCAGGACAGTCGGTATGAGTGAAAAGCCGGCAAGGATCAGGACCAGCTTGGCCCTGAGGTGGTAGCCAAAAACCTTTTTTCGACCTTCATAGAGCAGTTTGATGACGTTCCGGGCCAGAAGAAAGATGAGCACCGTAACCAGAAGAATATTGATGTTGATCAGAAAAAATACAAAAAGATTCCCACCCCTCGGAACGGAAGATTGAAAATCCCTGTACCGGTTTCCGAAAAAAAGCGCCAGACCGATGAAAAGGATGAGAAGGACGATGGCGGTCAACCGCGATCTTACATCCAGCATCTTTGGGGGCTTAACCGACAAAATCACTCCTAATAGGAAAATTCCACCTGTTTCCACGGGGTGTCACTGTTGAAGATGGTCGTGAAGAAGAAGAGGTATCCCAGAACGGACGGGAGCTCTACCGACTTCAAGGTCGCCATAACCCTGACCCGATACCGCACGTGACTCCTGAGCTTTTTCAGGGGGTAGAGATGCCAATCCACCACCCGAGCCATCCAACTGAACGCTTCCTCCGCATCCTTCGTCGTTCTTTGCATATCATCCCCGTATCCCTCAGCCTTGAAAGTGAAATGCTTCTTCACGGGGTTGTATTGAAGTGTGTGGATGAGATCCTCAGTCCGGAGAATCCTTTCCCCCAAAGGAGCCCCTATTTTGGTCAGCCTGATTTTGTAGCGAAAGATCAGCGGGACCCCCCCCATAACGGCTTCCCGTACCTTTTCATCGATGGGGGCGTCGAGGGTTGCCGACAGGAGGACATCCTGCTGCCCGGCTCTGAGTGTTACCTCCGAAATAACCGGATTTCCTCCCGAAGCGGCCAGAGCAGATCCAGGGCCGATAAGGGGATTGAGAACAAGGAAAATGAGAAGATATATTGTTACACGCCGGATTTTGCAGCTCACAGTTGTCCGTTGGCTCCTTTGCCATACACACGAATAGACATCCAGGTTCACAGATTTTGGGGGATTATATCATTTAAGAATATCTCAACAAGGATATTGTGTGGCAAAAATACCACATTCTCCCGAAAATCGGGGAACTACCAATAAGTCCAATGTTCAACGTTCAAGGGCCAATGTCCAAGGGCGGGATTCAAGGTCCAGAGTCCAGAGTCCAGAGTCCAGAGGGATTAAGACAGTTCAACGTCCAAGGTCCAACGTTCAATGTCCAAGGGCGGGATTCAAGGTCCAGAGTCCAGAGTCCAGAGTAGAAAGGGGGACGCGGGGAACAAAGAGCTGTCATTGCGAGGAGCATCGAGGGAGACGAGAGTGACGCGGCAATCCCGGGCGGAGCTGAAAAGGTCAAAAGCTGATTTACCACAGCCTGCCCTGAGCCAGTCGAAGGGTGCAACGAACGGGCGTGAGACAGATTTCAGGTTTTCTCCGCGGCTCTTCGCGACAGCGCCTGAGAGTGGCGCTCCCCGCGTAACTCTGCGTTACAGTTTTCCCCTGAACCCAGCTTGTATGGATATTCAGGCTGATTTGAATTAACCCTGTGGTGTGACCTGCAAGTCACGCCATCGGCGTGACTGTGGTGAGTCAGCTTTGGACGTTGGGGCAATTTCCGGGGCACTTCGACACTTGACACAGGCCCGTTTTTTACCCAGAATAGTGTAACTGTAAAGTTGCAGTTGTCGCTTTTCCGGCGGCAAACGGTTTTTTTCTCCGACTGGAGGCTTAGGGAGGTTCTGGTTCTTGAGTACCGCTTCAAACACCCGGGAGATCTCTTCAGCATTCAAGGTGCTTTTCGGCGCCGACGTCGAAATGACCGATGAATTTCTGCGGACACTGGTACCTTCCGACCTGAAGGAAACCTTCAGAAAAAAGGCTATGGAGCTTCATCCGGACAGGGCCAGGATTCAGGGACGGAATGAGAATGATATGGCCGAACATTTCAAAGCGGTAACTCAGGCCTACTCCAGCCTTCTCGCTTTCCTTTCCACGGAAGACCCGTCCACGACAGGTCATCGACCAGCCCCCCAGCCCCGGGATGATCCCCGGGAAGAGCCTGCCGGATATTATAAAACACCGAAACCGGGCAAAAACACCCGTGATCATTTCTGGAACGGACAGGTTCCTGAAAACAGGCTCCTGCTGGGCCAGTACCTTTACTACTCGGGAATTGTATCCTGGAGAACCCTCATCAACGCCATATCATGGCAAAGGCGTCAGCGTCCCTCTTTCGGGCGCATTGCCACCACGTGGAAGTTTCTGACATCAGAGGAGCTTCACGCCATCTCCACCGGAAGATTGTTCGGGGAAAAAATAGGCGGTTCGGCTCTACGCCTTGGATACATGACCCCCTACCAGCGTTCCGCGGTCCTTGGCTTTCAGCGCTGGCTCCAGCGACCCATAGGGGAGTACTTCGCGGAGAGGGAAATTCTCCAGCCCGGTGAGATACGACATCTGGTTCAGATTATTCGAAGGCGTAATGCCAGGTTCGGGGACGCCAACCCATAGATCGACATCTCATTTTCCAGGAAAATCATCGATCGCCTTCTCCACTTCGGTGTAGCCCTTTTTTCGCGCAAGATCTGAGGCGGTTTTTCCCCGATTGTTCTTTATTGTCCTGTCGGCGCCGGCTTCAAGGAGGATTCTGATAACCTTGATCTTTCCGCTGGATGCGGCAACGTGGAGAGGCGTCCAGCCCCGGTTATCAACAACGTTCACCCTTGCCCCCCTATCAAGCAGCGACCGAATATCACCCGAATCCCTCGAGGCCGCCATATGGAGAGGAGTGGCTCCTCCTGCGGTGGAAACGTTTACATCGGAGACGGGCAAAAGGAGAGCGGTTATTTTAGTATACCCCTCCATTTCGGAAATCAGGATCGGGTTAGTCCCGCTGTCATCCTTAAGATTGACGTCAGCGCCTTTCTCGACCAGGAGTCCCACCAGCTCAGGATAGTTCCCCTGGACGGCCTTTGATATGGGAGTGACCCCATCCAGGTTTCTTGCGTTGATATCCGTCCCGGCGGCAATGAGAACCTTCGCGACATCTGTATGGCCATTGATGCATGCCATGTGGAGCGGGGTAAACCCTCCCTTGCTTTTCGCGTACGCAAGTGTCGGTTCCCTGAGCAACAACGCCTTAACCTCCCTGAGATCGCCCCTGTTGGCGGCAACAAAGATCTCATACTGCGCCATTGATACCGCAGGCCATAGCACCAGCAAAATCAATGCTGCGGCAGTAATTCGGTGTTTTTTCATGGTTTCCCCTCGGATTGCCTTATTACCACTAGAGTGGCTGACGTGATTCCACACGGCCTGACCAAAAATTCATGCTGTTACCCGTTATCCGGGAGATTTTGAAATTATATCATAGGACAAAAAGAATCAAAACAGGGGGAAAGATCTCGGGGGCCGTAATGCGGCCCCCGTAAAGGAAGATAATCGAAGGGAAAAAGGAGCTCCCGGGTTAATTAACCAGATCGTATCCCAGTTTCAGGGCTCTTTTGTTCAGGTCTTCGGTCCCTTTTGGAACCCGGTTGAGAACGGCCTTTTCCACCGAATCAAAGGACACCTGCTCAAGAAGGTGGGTTATGGCCCCAAGCGCCACAATGTTGGCGACGAATACCTTCCCGACCTTCTCCTTGGCTGTATCAATTATGGGCAGCTGGTATATCTTGAATCTCCCCTCGGGAAGATCCTGGACCATGCGGGAATCGGCAATAAGAACACCCGTCTTCTTCAGATCGGCCGCGTACTTATCACATGCTTCCTGCGTAAGGCAAAGAAGAAGATCAATCTCCGTAGCCTTGGGATAATCAATATCGCCATCGGAGAGGATGACCTCGGATTTACTGGCGCCGCCCCTGGCTTCAGGCCCGTAGGACTGGGTCTGAACCGCATTATTACCCTCGAAAAGTGATGCGGCCTCCGCAAGGATGACGCCACCAAGGATCAATCCCTGCCCACCAGCACCGCTGAGCCTTACCTCGAACCTGTCGGACATGATATTACCTCCCGGTCAGGGCCTGTTCCCTGCCTTTTCCTTGATTTTTTCGTACTCTTCACAGTATTCAGGCTTTTCGATGTTTTTGAATATACCCGTGAGGATCTTTCCTTCAACCTTTTCGGGGGGAAGCTTTTCGGCCGCCTTGGCGCCCACGGTGTTGTCTTTAAACCACTCGATCATATCCACCGCCGACCCAAGCTTATTTCTTCGTCCGTAGGTCGTTGGGCAGGTGCACAGGGCGTCCACCACCGAAAACCCTTTATGGGTAATGGCCTCGGCGATCATCCTCTCCAGTGGGATGGCATGATATACGGTATGGCGCCCCACAAAGCTCGCCCCGGCGCCTGAGGCTAATTCCACTACGTCGAAAGCGTAATCCGGATTGCCGTAAGGCGTGGTGCTCGCAAGCTTGCCATGGGGGGTCGTCGGCGAGAATTGACCTCCGGTCATGCCGTAGATGTTGTTGTTGAAAACCACCAGGGTAATGTTGATGTTTCTTCGGCATGCGTGGATAAAATGGTTTCCGCCGATGGCGAGGGAGTCCCCGTCACCGCCCACGACGATAACATCAAGCTTCGGGTTGGCCATCTTTATTCCCGTCGCGAACCCCAAAGCTCTCCCATGGGTGGTGTGAAGAGTGTTGAAGTCGACATAGCCGGGCAACCTTGAAGCGCACCCTATTCCAGAAACGATGACGGTGTTGTCCTTATCCAGGCCTACCCGGTCGATGGCCCTGATGAGCGATTTCATCACGATTCCATGGGCGCACCCCGGACACCAGATATGCGGAAGCTTATCCGCCCGGGTGTATTGCGCGTAGTTAAATGCCATCACGACACCTCCCTGATCTTCTCATGGACCTGCGAGGGTGTTATTGGATCACCGTCCACCCTGTTAATCCCCACAACCTTTGCCCTGCCGCCGATGGCCCTCTGGACCTCCCCCGCCATCTGGCCCAGGTTCATCTCAGGGACAATTATGACATCAACCTTTTCGGCCATCTTTTCGACGGCATCCGTGGGAAAAGGCCAAAGGGTGACCGGCCTGAGAAACTCCACCGGAATTCCATCCCTCTCCGCGGATTTGATTGCAGCGCGCGCCGACCGCGATGTGGAACCGAAAGCCATCACCCCGACCTTGGCTCCCTTTGCCTCGTCGTAGTCATATTTTTCTATGATGTCCAGGTTCTGGGTGATCTTGTTCATAAGCCTTTCAGCCTCGGGTTCCACCAGGGCAGGTTTGTTGGTTGGAAATCCGGTCTCATCATGGTTCAGGCCGGTGGTGTGCCAGCGGTAGCCGGAGCCAAAATCGGCCATGGGCGGAATCATGCCTCCACTGATATCGTAGGGCTTGTACTCCTCCGGTTTGCAGGTTGGCCTGGGACGGTCCCAGATCTCAAGCTCCCCTTCGGGCGGGATGGTGATCTTTTCCCTCATATGACCGATAATCTCGTCGAGGAGAAGAATCACGGGAGTCCTGAGCCTCTCGGACAGGTTGAAAGCCCTCACCGTTTCCGTAAAGATCTCCTGAACCGACGCGGGGATCAACGCGATGACCGGATGATCCCCATGGGTGCCCCACTTCGCCTGCATGACATCCGACTGGCTCGGGCCGGTGGGCAGGCCGGTACTGGGACCACCCCGCATTACATTCAGGACCACGCATGGCACCTCCGTTATGCATGCGAAGCCGAGATTTTCCTGCTTGAGGGAAAAACCGGGACCACTGGTAGCCGTCAGGCTCTTTTTGCCCACGAGGGAAGCCCCAATGATGGCCCCCATGGCACCGATCTCATCCTCCATCTGCATGAACGCCCCGCCAAGTTTTGGCAGGTAGCGGGACATCAACTCAGCCACCTCGGTTGAGGGGGTAATGGGATAGCCGGCAAAAAAACGGCAACCGGCGTAAAGGGCGCCGTGCGCACATGCCTCATTACCTTGAAAAAATACCTCTTTTCCGCTCATTTCGCCTTCCCCTTTTTACCCGATTGCTCAACAAATATGGCAAAATCGGGGCATCTCACCTCACAGAGCATACACTCCGTACAGTCCTCAATGCGGACAGTGTGAGCCTTGAAATCTTTCATCTCTAGGACCGAAGCCGGGCAGAACTTGACACAGATCTCGCACCCCTTGCAAAATCGGGAAATTATGGTGATCTTCCTCTCACCGTATTGCGCTACCTCGGCCTTCTCGTTAGGAGCGATATTGACCATTCTTTCCTCCCTGTCAGGCACCAAGGACCTCCGCTATCTTGGCGCCAATTTCCGAGGGGCTCCTGCTGACAGTCACCCCGGCTTTCTCCAGGCTGGCAATTTTTTCGGCGGCGGTACCTTTTCCACCCGCAATGATGGCCCCGGCGTGCCCCATCCGCTTCCCCGGAGGGGCCGTCTGTCCGGCGATGAACGACACAACGGGTTTGTCCATCTCCTTTTCGATGAAGGCCGCGGCGTCCTCTTCAGCAGAGCCGCCGATCTCGCCGATCATAACCACGGCGTCGGTCTCAGGATCATCATTGAAAAGCCGCAGAAGATCAACAAATGTGCTGCCGATAATGGGATCTCCACCTATGCCGATGCAGGTACTCTGACCGATGCCCAGCTCGGTCAGCTGGCCGACGGCCTCGTAGGTCAGGGTTCCGCTTCTGGAGATAACGCCTACGCGCCCCTCCTTGTGGATAAACCCGGGCATGATCCCCATCTTGCACTGACCCGGGGTTATGACCCCTGGGCAGTTGGGCCCGATCATTCGCACTCCCGTAGACCTGAGGGCGTTTTTGACCTTAACCATGTCCAGGGTAGGGATTCCTTCGGTAATGCAGACAACGAGGTCAACACCCCCATAGGCGGCCTCCAGTATAGCGTCTCCGGAAAATGCCGGTGGAACGAAAATAAGGGCCGCGTTGGCGCCCTCCTTTTCCACCGCCCGGGATACCGTGTTGAAAACCGGAATGCCCTCGACGTCCTGTCCACCTTTGCCCGGGGTCACACCGGCGACTACATTGGTCCCGTAGGCCACGCACTGCCTCGTATGAAAGCTCCCCTCGTGGCCCGTAATACCTTGGACAACTACCCGTGTATCGTTGTTAACCAGGATGCTCATTCTATACCTCCCCGCCTTCGGCGGCCGTAACCACCTTCTCGGCCGCAGCCTTCAGGCCTTTGGCTGTAACAAACTTCATCCCCGATTTTTCAATAAGGCTGAGCCCTTCCGCCGCATTCGTTCCCTCAAGCCTTACAACAACCGGGACCTTAACGTCCAGGGTTCTTGCCGCGTTCAGCACCCCCTGGGCCACGACGTCGCAGCGAACGATACCCCCGAAAATATTGACGAGAACAGCCTTTACGTTTTTATCGGAAAGGATAATCCGGAAGGCATTAGTGACGGACTCCTCCTTGGCCGCTCCGCCCACATCCAGAAAATTCGCCGGCTCCCCACCGGCCAGCTTGATGATATCCATGGTGGACATGGCGAGTCCCGCCCCGTTGACCATACACCCCACATTGCCGTCAAGTTTGATATAGGAGAGTCCGTATTCCGACGCCTCGGTTTCCTGAGGCTGCTCCTCGGTAAGATCGCGAAGCTCAACAACATCCGGGTGCCGAAAGAGAGCATTATCGTCGAAATTCAGCTTGGCATCAAGGGCAATTACCTCACCGGTCGCGGTGGTAATAAGGGGGTTGATCTCAGCCAGTGAACAATCCTTATCAACAAAGAGCCTGTAGAGCTTCAGGATAAAGGATGCCGCGGCGGATGCTGTTTTCCCGGTCAGGCCCAGATTGAAGGCAATTTTTCTTGCCTGAAAAGGCATCAGGCCGGTGGCCGGGTCCACAAATTCCTTAAGAATTTTCTCCGGTGTTTCGGCTGCTACCTTCTCGATCTCAACCCCGCCTTCGGTGCTCGCCATAATGGCAACCTTCTCGGACGCGCGATCAATTGCCATGCCGAGATAGAACTCTGAGGCAATTTCAACTCCGCCCTCGATGAGAACCTGGTTGACGACCTTTCCTTCAGGCCCGGTCTGATGGGTTATGAGGGTTTTCCCGATAAGTTCCCTCGCCACCTTTTCCGCCTCGTCGGGTCCGGCAACCAGCTTGACGCCACCGGCCTTGCCGCGGCCCCCAGCATGAATCTGGGCCTTTACAACGACTTTCCCACCCAATTTTTCGGCGACCTTCCGTGCATCTGAAGGGGTTCTGGCCACATCCCCCTCCGGTACTGGAACACCATATTGCCGAAGAAGCTGTTTCGCCTGGTATTCGTGGGCCTTCATTCGTTGACCTCCCGCTATCTGATCCCGCCTCCTGCGGGATTGATCGCTCCATGGGGGTGGCAACAGGTCTTCCCCCTCCGCCAAAAAAATATTACGCCGTCTTGTACTCCTCAACACCCTGCTTGTAAAGGTCGTTTCCCTCGCAGTCATTAACCACAATAGCGGGAAAATCTCTGACTTCCAGTCTTCGGATGGCCTCCGGGCCAAGATCCTCGTAGGCGATGATCTCGCAGGACTCGATCCTGCGGGAAATCAGGGCCGCCGCCCCGCCGACCGCCGCGAGGTAGACTGCCCTGTGGCGTACCATCGCATCAATGACTTCCTGTGAACGGGATCCCTTGCCTATCATTGCCTTCAGGCCCCTCTCAATGAGGATAGGGGAATAGGCATCCATGCGATAGCTGGTGGTCGGACCGGCCGAACCTATGGGCTTTCCGGGCCGGCTCGGAGAGGGGCCGACGAAGTAGATGACCTGGCCTTCCAGCTCCAGGGGGAGGGGGTCACCCTTCTCCAATAGATCCACAAGCCTTTTGTGGGCGGCATCCCGCCCCGTGTAGATCGTACCGGAGATCAGAACCCTGTCTCCTGCTCTCAAAGCCTCAACATCTTTCCCCGACAGTGGGGGAATCAACCGAACAGGTTCCGACATGATCAATACCTCCCTCAGATGACCGCTTCCTTGTGCCGGTGTGAATGGCAGTTGATATTAACCGCCACCGGAAGGCTGGCGATGTGGCAGGGACGCATCTCGATGTGGACGGCGAAGGAAGTGATCCTGCCTCCCAGCCCGGCCGGACCGATGCCGGAGCCATTTACCGCATCAAGGATCTTTGCCTCCATCTCGGCCAGTTCCGGATCAAGGCTTGGCCGGCCGACGGGGCGGAGGAGAGCCTCCTTGGCAATAAGAGCGGCCCTTTCATATGTCCCCCCTATTCCCACCCCGACAATGGTTGGAGGGCATGGGTTGGGGCCTGATTCTTTCACCCGCTCGATGACGTAATTCATGATCCCTTCCTTCCCGTCGGAAGGTTTGAGCATCATGACCCGGCTCATGTTCTCACTGCCGCCTCCCTTGGCAGCCATGGTCAGTTTGATCCTTTCACCAGGGACAACTTTTACGTGGATAATGGAAGGTGTGTTGTCCCCGGTGTTCTTCCGGGTGAAGGGATGACACACGCTCTTCCGGAGATAGGCCTCCTCATAGCCCTGTCTGACCCCCTCATGGATGGCTTCGTTCAGGTCGCCGCCGGTCACATGGACCTCCTGGCCAAGTTCAACGAAGATAACCGCAAGGCCACAATCCTGGCACAGGGGAAACTCCCCTGCGCCGGCGATCTCCGCGTTCTCCAGCAGCTGATTCAATACATCCCTGCCGGTTGGAGAGGTCTCTTTTTCCAGGCCATCCCTGATGGCCCCAAGGACATCATCACCCAGGTGATAAGCGGCGCTCATGCAGAGTTGTTTTACGGTCTGGGTTATCTGCAGGGCCTCGATCTCTCTCATTATTTTCCCTCCAGGCATCCGATCATACCAAACAATTTTGATAGGGTCGTAAAAAGTCCATTCGTGGCTTTTTACTCAACGGAAAGCGAAAAATGTCATTTTCTCTTTCCTCACAAATCAACAACTTGTCCCGCAAATCGATGACCTGCGGGACAAGCCATCGATTTGGACGCCCTCCCCGGGCGCGTTGATGATTTCTTACGAAATCATCAACTTTGATAGGGTCGTAAAAAGTCCATTCGTGGCTTTTACAAACAGAAGGAGGGCACTCCGTTAGAATAGAAGGCGGCCCTCCCTCCATCTGCAACCTGCTAAAAGCAGTTCCGGCAAAACTACAGCGGCAACTTACTGACATTACTCTTTACATTATCTACGGACTTCTGAAGGGCGGCATTCTCCTCGTCGGAAAGATCGATCTCAATGACCTTTTCGATGCCGTCACCACCCAGGATGACCGGCACACCTACGAAAAGGCCGCCGGAGATCCCATATTCCCCTTCCAGACAGGCCGCGCAGGGAAGTATTCTCTTCTTGTCCTTGAGGATGGCCTCCGCCATCTGGACGGCCGAGGCCGAGGGGGAATAATAGGCGCTCCCGGTCTTGAGGAGGCCGACGATTTCACCGCCGGCCTTCCTGGTCCTCTCAACAATCGCCTCAATGCGGTCGGCCGGTATGAGCTTCTCGATGGGGATGCCCCCCGCATACGAGTATCTTACCAGGGGCACCATGGTATCTCCATGGCCGCCCAGAACGAAGGCGCTGGTATCCTCCACGGAAATACCCAGCTCCATGGCGATAAAGGCCCTGAAGCGGGCGCTGTCCAGCACCCCTGCCATTCCCATTACCCGGTTTTTTGGAAATCCCGTAACGGCCTTTGCCACGTAGGTCATGACGTCAAGAGGGTTGCTGACCACGATTATGTAGGCGTCGGGAGAGTATTTTGCAACCTGCTCAGCGCAGCTCTTTACGATCTGGAAATTTTTCTGAAGGAGGTCGTCGCGGCTCATCCCCGGCTTTCGGGCCAACCCGGCCGTAATGATGACCACATCGGACCCGGCCGTCTCCTCATAGCTGTTGGTACCGACAACGTTGCAGTCGAATCCCTCCACCGGGGCGGTTTCCATCAGGTCCAGAGCTTTCCCTTGAGGCAGCCCCTCCACAATGTCTACGAGGACAATATCCCCGAGTTCCTTTGCGGCAGCCCAGTGAACGGCCGTGGCGCCGACATTGCCTCCTCCAACCACCGTTATTTTATTCCTTTGCTTCGCCATTTTGTTGTGCCCCCCTTTCAGGAAAATAGCGCCAGGCCCTTGAATACTCCCTTGCCGGTACCAAAGGCGCCAGTTTTTTACATCCCGCATGATGGGCCACTAGCGGGCCCATCAACATAGTCCCTCTAATTCATTTGATCAATTATGGACTTTTCGCGAGTCCATCAATTTTTTCCCTGATAAAATGGAAAAAGCCGATTCCCTAAGGCTACTCCAGGCAAACCGACCGGCACCTTCCGGAAACCCAGGGCGGAAACCCTGCTTCCGGAAGATTTTAGGCCTCACTTCAAGAAAAATGGCATAATTTCCAGTATACTGTATACAGTATACCTATATAAGGGTAGCACACCGGTGTCAAGGACTTTCAGTATCGCTGCGGTGAAATAATGAACTTTTGATAGGGTCGCAAAAAGTCCATTTATGGCTTTTTGCTCCACGGAAAGCGAAAAGTGTCATTTTCTCTTTCCTTACAAATAAGGGTCATCCGGTTAATGCGTACCTTATATTATTATTTTGCTGTCATTGCGAGGAGCATCGAGAGAGACGAGAGTGACGCGGCAATCCCGGGCGACTTGTCGCGGCGAAGTTCGAAGAATGAAGACGGAAGCTGAAAAGCTCGTCACGGCGCCCTCCGGCCGCTATGGGATCGCTTCGCATAAGTTTCAGCTCGCGATGACAAATGGTGGGGTATGGTCTTCATCCAGGTACTCATTATCCGAGTACTCATTTCCAGGATGACCTTTGGGTTTACATCCTCCAAAGCGAATCAGCATTCCATACCAATGCTGCAGTTTATTACACGCCGGCTGCCTCCATTATGGCGTTGAAGGTCGCGCTGGGGCGCATGGCCCTGGACGTTTTTTCCGGATCGGGGTGATAATAGCCGCCAATGTCCTGGGGAGGCCCCTGGGCGCTGATGAGTTCGTCCACAATTTTAGTCTCGTTATCTCCAAGCTCCCCGGCCAGCTTGGAAAAGCGCGCCTTGAGCTCCTCGTCCTGGCCCTGCCCGGCGAGAGCCTGCGCCCAGTAAAGGGCGAAGTAGAAGTGGCTGCCGCGGTTATCGATCCCGCCCAGCCTGCGGGTCGGCGACTTGTTTTCCTCCAGGAACTTGGCGTTGGCAGCATCCACGGATGCGGCCAGCAACTTGGCCTTCTGATTGCCGGTAACGCTGCCCATGTGCCTCAACGACTCGGCAAGGGCGAGGAATTCGCCCAGGGAGTCCCAGCGGAGATACCCCTCATGCAGGAACTGCTGGATGTGCTTGGGCGCCGAGCCTCCGGCGCCGGTCTCAAAAATCCCCCCACCGTTCAACAGGGGCACGATGGAGAGCATCTTGGAGCTGGTGTTCAGCTCCAGGATTGGGAACATGTCCGTGTTGTAGTCCCTCATGATGTTTCCCGTCACCGAGATGGTGTCCTTCCCCTCCCTGATCCGGTCAATAGAAAATTGCGTCGCCTCAGCAATGTTCATTATACGGATGTCCAGGCCCTCCGTGTCGTGGTCCTTCAGGTACCTCTCGACCTTCCGGATGATCTGGGCGTCGTGGGCCCTGTTCCTGTCCAGCCAGAACACCGCCGGCGCTCCCGTAGCCCTGGCCCTGGCCACCCCCAGCTTCACCCAATCCCGTATGGCCACGTCCGTGACGGTGGGGGCGCGCCATACGTCCCCATCCTCAACCTTGCTGCCGAGGATGGTGGTGCCGGCGGAGTCCACGACCCGGATGGTTCCGTTGCCGGGAGCCTGGAACGTCTTGTCGTGGGAACCGTACTCCTCAGCCTTCTGGGCCATGAGGCCAACGTTGGGCACGGTTCCCATGGTTCTCGGGTCGAAGGCGCCGTGCTTCTTGCAGTCTTCCACTATAACGTCGTAAAGACCCGCATAGCTGTGGTCGGGGATGACCGCTTTGACGTCGTGGGTATTGCCGTCGGGGCCCCACATCTTCCCGCCGTCACGGATCATAGGGGGCATCGAGGCGTCGATGATGATGTCGCTGGGCACGTGGAGATTGGTGATGCCCTTGTCCGAGTTCACCATGGCCAGCTCGGGGCGCTTCCTGTAGACTGCCTGGATGTCCGCCTCGATCTCGGCCCTCTTGCCCTCAGGCAGGCTCTGGATCTTGGCGTAGAGGTCGCCCAGCCCGTTGTTGAAGTCGACACCGAGCTCGGCGAGGATGTCGGCGTGCTTTTCGATGGCCTCCCGGAAGAAGACCTTGACGCAGTGGCCGAAGATGATGGGATCGGAAATCTTCATCATGGTGGCCTTCAGGTGGAGAGAGAAGAGCACGCCTTTCTCCCCGGCGTCCTCGATCTGCTTTTCGTAAAAGTCCACCAGCGCTTTTTTGCTCATGAAGGTGGCGTCGATGACCTCACCGGCCAGGAGCGGAAGGCTTTCTCGGAGCACGGTCACCTTGCCGTCATCGTCCACGAACTCGATCCTGGCATCCGTATCTTCAGCCATGGTGGTGGACTGCTCGTTGGAGTAGAAATCGCCGCTGCTCATGGTGGACACGTGTGTCCTGGAGTCCGATTTCCATTCACCCATCCTGTGCGGGTGCTTTTTCGCATACCGCTTGACCACCTCTGCCGCCCGGCGGTCCGAGTTGCCCTGCCGCAGGACCGGGTTGACCGCGCTCCCGAGGATCTTGGCATACCGTTCCTTGAGCTTCCTCTCCCCGTCGTTTTTGGGCTCCTCAGGATAGTCCGGGATGTCGTAACCCTGGTCCTGGAGCTCCTTGATGGCCGCCTTGAGCTGGGGGATGGAGGCGCTGATATTCGGCAGTTTCACGATATTGGCCTCCGGCCTCAGGACGAGCTCGCCGAGGGCCTTCAGCTCATCGGGAACCTTCTGCTCCTCCGTCAGGTTGTCGTGAAAATCGGCCAGGACCCGCCCTGCGAGAGAGATGTCCCTTAGCTCGATCTCGATGCCCGTCCCCTTCGTAAAGATCTGAAGGATCGGGTACAGGGAGTGGGTTGCCAGCATCGGTCCCTCGTCTGTCAGGGTCCAGCTGATCTTCTGTGTCTCTTTTGTCATGACTTTCCTCCTGGGAATATCTATGTCTTTCCGGCGGCGTGATGGTTGTTACGGGGGATCTCGATAACCCGAATCGCTGTATACATTATACTGTATACGTATATCGGCCGGTGGCGAGGATGTCAATGATTTTTGGATTACCGCAAAAACGATTAAAGCACCGCTATCTTCCGCCTTTGATTGCGCTTGTCCTACCTTAAGCTCGAAGCCGGTACCTTGCGACGCAATCTTGAAGATCAAAGGCGTTCTCTACTCGCTTGAGCGAGCCAAGCGAGCGAGATATGGTACTGGAGAATTGGCGCCAAGCCTCTGCCGTGCTCGAACCTACTTCCCTCATGAAACCTGGTAGGCATTATTTCAATGAGCCTGGATTTTTACCGGCGCAGTTTCAGCCCCAACTCCATAAGCTGCATTGGGTCCACGGGACCCGGCGCATCGGTCATGAGACAGGTGGCCTTCTGGGTCTTCGGGAAAGGGATGACGTCCCTGATGGAGGCGGCGCCGGTCAGTATCATCATGATGCGGTCCAGACCGAAGGCAATGCCGCCGTGGGGCGGGGCGCCGTACTGCAGTGCATCCAGGAGAAACCCGAACTTTTTCCTGGCCTCCTCAGGGCCGATGTTCAGGTACTTAAAGACCGTGCTCTGCACATCTTTCCGGTGAATTCTAAGGCTGCCGCCGCCGATCTCGGACCCGTTCAGGACCAGATCGTAAGCCTTGGCCCGGACCAGACCCGGATCCGTTTCAAGAAGGGGTATATCTTCCTCCACCGGTGAGGTGAATGGGTGGTGCATGGAGTTGTACCTGCCCTCCTTCTCATCGTATTCGAAAAGGGGGAAATCGGTAACCCAGAGAAAATCGTAGCGGTCAGCTGGTATCAGGCCGAGCACGTTTCCGAGATGGGCCCGAAGTTGCCCCAGGGCCTCGTTAACAATGCCGGA
This sequence comes from Deltaproteobacteria bacterium, assembly GCA_013151915.1. Taxonomy (NCBI): domain Bacteria; kingdom Pseudomonadati; phylum Myxococcota; class Myxococcia; species Deltaproteobacteria bacterium. Next base: position 10,859 of record JAADHJ010000018.1, on the reverse strand, counting down.
GGCGCCTGCAACCACCAGAAGGAGGTCGCCGGGTTGGAACAAAGTCGCCTCGGACACCCGCGCTTTATCGTCCACGTCCATGAACTTGGCCAACGGGGATTGCCACCCATTTTCGGTATTCTTGAACCACGCCAGGCCTTTTGCCCCATAAACCCCCACATAAGCCGCAAGCTCATCGAGCTCTCTGCGGGACATTCCACCCCCATTCTTAACCGTCAGGCCCTTGATTATACCACCGTCCGCCACGGTTCCAGAGAACACCCTTGCCTCGGTACGGCCGAGGATGTCCGACAGGTCCACCAGCTCCATCCCGAACCTCGCGTCCGGCCTGTCCAGCCCAAACCTGTCAAGGGACTCTCCATACCCCAGCCTGGGAAAGGGTCTTGGTATGTCCAGGTCCAGGGCGAAACGGAAGACCCCGGCCATCATTCGTTCCATTATATCGAACAGGGCGTCAATCGTGAGAAAGGACATCTCCACGTCAATCTGGGTAAACTCGGGCTGACGGTCCGCACGAAGGTCCTCGTCCCTGAAACAGTGAACGATCTGGAAGTACCGGTCAAACCCGGAGACCATAAGGATCTGCTTGAAAAGCTGCGGAGACTGGGGGAGGGCGTAGAAACTGCCCTGATTAACCCTGCTGGGCACAAGATAATCCCTGGCACCCTCTGGAGTGCTTTTTGTGAGAAAGGGTGTCTCGATCTCGAGAAACCCCTCATCGTAAAAATAGTCCCTGACCCATTTTGTCAAAAGGGAACGCTGCACCATATTGGCCTTCAAGGTTTCCCGCCGCAGGTCAAGATACCGGTACTTGAGACGGACACTTTCAGCGACATCGCCGCCTTCACGCTCGTCGAGGGAAAACGGCGGGGTCAGGCTGGAGTTAAGGACCCTCAACTCGTCAGCAAGAACCTCAATGTCTCCCGTGACCAGATCTGGATTCTCCATGCCTTCAGGTCTCGGAGATACCTCACCCCTGACGGCGATAACGTATTCGGATCTCAGGTGCTCGGCTTTCCGGTGGGACTCGGATTCCCTTTCCGGGTTGAAAACCACCTGGGTGATCCCCCATCTGTCCCTCAGGTCGACAAAGATCAGCCCGCCGTGATCCCTTCGACGCAGGACCCACCCCATAAGGGTGACCTCGCTTCCGATATGATCTTTTTTCAGGGTGCCACAGTTGTGTGTTCGCTCCCAGTCACCCTGCTGATCCGATACATCCGATCCTGTATCCAACTTATCCTCCTATTATCAGTTTTGATGGGGTCGTAAAAAGTCCATCTATGGCTTATTACTCCACGGAAAGCGAAAAATGTCATTTTCACTTCCCTCACAAATCAATAACTTGCCCCGCAAATCGATGACCTGCGGGACAAGTCATTGATTTGGACGCCCTTTGATGGGCGCATTGATGACTTATTGCGAAGTCATCAGTTTTGATGGGGTCGTAAAAAGTCCATCCATGGCTTATTGCGAGGGGGGGATGGCTTCCCCTCCCCCGCCTTATGCCGGCATTTCCGGCAGGTCTAACTGCCCTGTCTGAGCCTCTGGATGATCGCGTGCTGCTGCTGAATCTCCAGGGACATGGAAGCCAGGTTCAGCAGAATTTCCAGTGAATCCAGCTCCCGTGGCGGAGTCCCTCCGGAAACGACATCGCCGTACAGAACTGCAACGACCATATTCTGCACCAGCAGGGGGAGTATTACCGTATGTTCAGGGGGGGAATCCCCAAATGTGGCCAACAGGGCGGACCCCAGACTATCTCCAGGATCCCGTTTGATAACACCCTTTCCGGAAGTTACAGCCTCCTGGATGACGGGGACATCGTCCAGGGTAAAATGCAGGTTTCTTATACGGTCTCCAAAATCCTCATGATCCGGCCTTCTGTCGTATCCGTAGAAACCTGACACCTTCTCCCTCCTGATCAGGAAAATGGCGCTCCGGTCCATCTCACTACCTGCAAACCGGACGATGGTCTCGGCCATCTTCGCCAGACTCTTGTTGTGAACCATCTTGTCACTGGTCTCGCGGAGAAAGTGGATATCCCCCGTGTCCCGTTGAACAAGTTCCCCAACTTTCTGCAATTCCTCGCGGGATTGAATGAGCTGGGAAAGAAGTTCCTCCCTCAGGATGTTCTGCTGCTCCCTCTCGAAAAAGATCTCATGCCTCTGGATAACGTTCTGAATGCAGAGGGCAACCTCCTCAATGAAGAGGTTCAGCTGATTTTCCAGCTTATCGGGGGTGATGTCCTTTCTTTCGGGTTTATTTATATAATAGGTCGCGCCCAGGAAAAGGGCCCTTCTCCTTATGGTTGGATCCGGGTAGGCCGTGTTGACGATCACGGGAACATGGCTGTGGGTCTTCTGTATCTCCTCAAGCAGTTCCAGCCCGCCGAAGATGCCCTTACCGCTGAGGGTGGGCATAATAAGATCCGCCAGAATGATGGGCAACTTTCCCTCCAGGTCATAGTCGGAGAGCTTTTCGATGGCCTTCTGTGGTGACTCCACGGCGTCCACATCAAACCCGAAACTCTCCAGCTTGTCCTTGAACACCTCCCGCATGAGGGCTTCATCCTCCACCATGAGGACGATCTCCTTTGGCTTGAGTTCCTTCAGCTTCTGGCTGACCCTGCGGACCGCCGCGAGGATCTCCCCTTTGACACCGCTTTCAAGTTCTCCACCGTCAGGAAGCAGTTCGCTGATTACCCACTCCTCTTCCACCGCCGAAGTGATTTGGGTCGTCCTTGAAAGGAGCTCAGGGATGGGCGCGATGCCCACGGGATCTCCCACCACAACGTCGGAGGGTTCAACCCTGTACAGCCCTTCTTCCCACCCGAGAAGATGGACGAGGGAATCCTCAACGACATTCTTCATGGAACTCTCAAGGATACTCCTGTCCAGAACTCTCTGGCTAACAAGGATTTCTCCAAGAAATTCCCCTTTACCCGACTGTTTCTGGATATTCAAAGCCGTCTGGAGTTCCTTCTCGGTAATGAGGTTTTTCGTCACCAAATAACGGCCGAGGCGGCTTCTGACCCGTGGTTCCTGTACATCGACAACCTCGCCATCCTTCAGGCTAATGCTGGCGAGACCTGTCTTGCCCTTGAGGGTCAGGGACCCCGTAAACCTTCGACTCTTGGCATCGGCGAGCAATTTTGAAAGACCCATGGCCTTCAGGCTTCCCGATGTAACCATCACTCCGCTCCTTTCAGATTTGCTCCGGTTCCGATCAACCCCGCAATGAAATCACTGCGAGGGATCTCCTCCTGTTTTTTACTGAAAAAATCTTTCAGCGTCACTGTCCCTCTCGAGAGCTCGTCATCCCCGATGATAACTACCTTGGGCACCGACATTCTGTTCGCACGCCTCAGCTGTGCTTTCAAACTCCTCTCCTCCAGGTCCACCTCGGCCCGAACCCCGAATCCCCTGATTTCGTCCGCTAATTTCATGATGGGGATCCTGGCATCAGGTGTGGCACTCGCAAGATAATAGTCCGGAACCAGAGGGGCCAGGGAATCCCATTCCATAATCAGCTTCAGGCGTTCAACACCCATGGCAAAACCGATTCCCGGCACATCGCCTCCAATCTGTCGGGCAAGGCCATCGTATCGCCCGCCGGCTGCCACGGCATTCTGGGAACCCAGTCGGTCACAGACGGCCTCAAAAGCAGTCCTGTTGTAGTAGTCGAGACCGCGGACGATCCTGGGATCTACGGTGTAGGGCATCTCCAGTCCATCGAGGGTCCGGCGTACCATGGTAAAATGATCCCGGCATTCATTACAAAGATAGTCCACCATTACCGGGACGCCGTCCAGCGCCTCCCGGCAGGATGGTACCTTGCAGTCCAGAACCCTGAGAGGATTGGTCTGCATCCTTCTTCTGCAATTTGAGCAAAGCCTTTCCGATACGGACCCGAGAAAGGCCAGCAATTTATCACGGAAGCCGGGTCTGCATTCCTTGCACCCCAGGCTGTTAAGGAGGATCCTGACGTCATGAACATCCATCCTGACAAAGAGCCTGTACAGAAGATCTATCACCTCGGCATCCACCAACGGCCCGCCATGGCCGATGGCCTCCAACCCAAGTTGATAAAATTGACGATATCGGCCCTTCTGCGGTCTCTCATGCCGAAACATGGGACCGGAATAGAAGAGCTTGCTGACCGCCCCATCCGATTGCCATCCCCTCTCCAGGTAGGCCCTCACTGCGGATGCCGTTCCCTCGGGCCGGAGGGTCAGGCTCCTGCCGTTACGGTCGGGGAATGTGTACATCTCCTTTTCGACTATATCCGTCGCCTCGCCGATCCCCCTCGAAAACAGTTCGGTATACTCGAGCACCGGCAGGCGTATCTCACTGTAGCCGTACAAATGAAAGTGCCGGCGGGCACAATTTTCAATGTAGGTGTATTTCCAGGCCTCATCAGGCGGAACGTCGTTGAACCCGCGGATGGCTTTGATCGCCTTGTGCATTGAAGTCCAACCTATTCCTTTTTCTTCTCAGGGGGCGGGGAAATATTGGTGCCCGTACTTTCCAGGCCGGGAACGGCCAGATAGACAACGTTTTTCTTGCCAAACTTACCTTTGTACATAGCCTCATCGGCGAGATGCAGCAGTTCTACCTTGCTCTGCGCGTGCTCTGGATAGGACGCGACCCCTATTGAGATCGTCAGGCGAATGGAATATCCCTCCTCGTCGAGGAAGACGAACTCTTCGATCATGCGCCGAATCCGTTCCGCAACGATCATGGCCCCCTTCGGAAATGTGTCTGTCAAAACAATGATGTACTCATCGCCACCGTATCGAGCAACGGCATCAACCTTTCGCACAGCTTCCTTGAGAAGGCCGGCCAACTCAACCAGGATTTTACTCCCCACCAGGTGCCCGAACCGGTCATTGACCTTCTTGAACGAATCCAGATCGAGGAAGAGTACGGACATGGATGAACCCAGCCTTTCAGCCCTGAGCATTTCCCTGTCAAGAATATTATTCAGATACCTGTAGTTAAACGCGCTGGTCAGATCATCGGTAATAGTGAGGATCTTTGCCTTGGAGTACAGGATGGCGTTTTCAATAGCACATCCCGCATGGTCACAGAGAAACCGGGCCGCTTTCAGGTCCTCTCCACAGAAGGCACTCTCCCGTTCGGTGTCGAAAAACACCACCATTCCGACCAGGTCGTTCTTGCTCCGGAGTGGGATGAAGATAATGGATCGGATGGGATCGGACCTGCTCCGATAGTTGATCTTCAGGGGAAGAATAACTTCGGGGCAGTATGGGACGGTGGCCTCCGACAGCGCGCCTCCGTAAAGCTCAAAGACCTTCCGGTCCAGATCGGGATTTCGATCCACATCGAAGCCCTCGGAGATAACGATATTTGAATCCCCCTGTTCCTGGTCGATGAGATAGAGAAACCCCCTTGTGGCGCCAACTTCCTGGAGCATCTTTTCAAAGACAACCTCATACAGATCCTCGATCTCGATGGTTCGCATGATCCGGTTGCTGACATTGTAAAGGTTCAGGCTGTTCTTCAATTCCCTGTTTTCTTTGGCAAGGCGAAGTCGATCAAGGGCATGCTGTACGACCACCTTGAATTCGCCGGGGTTCAGAGGTTTTCTAATGTAGTCCAGGGCCCCAAGCTTCATTGCCTCCACCGCGTTTTCAATGGAGGCGTGGCCGGTGATAACGATAACCTTGAGATCAGGTGATTCCAGGCTTAAGCTTTTGACAAGATCAAGACCTGATTTTTTCGGCATGACCATGTCGGAGACGACAAGATCAATTTCACCATCCCTTACCCTGTCCAGGGCTTCATCAACCCCTGCGGCCTCTTCAACCACCATATTGTCCTCTTCCTCCAGGATCTGGCGGCAGAAAGTCCTGGAGAATTTGTCATCGTCAACCACAAGGACCGTGAATTTCTTCATCGATTTCCCCAGTTGAAACTCATCTAACAATATAGAAAATAAGAATTTTTCTATCAGAAGCTATAATGGATGTCAACTTTCCCAGCCCCACCGTTTCTCCACTTTCGTGGAGAACGGCAAACAATGTTAACACCCTCTCCACGTCCTGTCAGTAAAAACCGTGCCCCTGCACGTTCAAACCACCTGACAACCTTCAAAGAAGGAAGGGCCCTTTTCCCAGGTGGATCGGAAGTGTACACGGCCAGCAGTTTTCGGAACACCCCTTTAACCATGCCGATCCTTTCCATGGAGGCGGGGTCAAAACCTTTGGCGCTCCCGTGATGTGGGATCTTGAGAAGATCAAGACTGTCGATCCGGCCGATTATCTTTTCCACTGAACTCCAAGGGGCGTCACCGGTCAATAAGGCGGAAAAATTACGCCAGCGCAGCAACATGACCAGGGAAAGCCGATTCAGATCCTCTCCCTTCCGATACCTTTCGGAGAATGGAGCCTTCGCTTCAAATTCCATCTCTCCTACCCTGACAGAATCCCCCTTGGTTATGAACCGCACAATGGTACCCGGCGGGACGTTCACCAGGACCTTCCGCCAAAGATCAAGTGCCTGCCGGGTCTGGGGAAGAATGACCTCGTCAACATCCCAGTTTTTCATCAGAAATGCCGCCCCTCCCACATGGTCCGGATGTGGGTGGGTGAGAATAAGGGCATCAATCCTTCTTATCCCCTCCCTTTCCATCGTACGGGCAATGGGGGGTCTGCGCAGCCCAACGCCGGGTGGGCCGGCATCCACCATAACCGTTTTGCCGGAGACCCTCAGGATGGCGGCGTCGGCCTGGCCCAGGCCGGGAAATTGAATTTCAAACCTGTTGAAAGCAAGCCGGCCGCCAAAAAAATTCCCCACCATGGCGGCAGCGAATATGAAGATAATAAGAATTACGCCACGCCTCAGGTTTCCCCGCCATCGAACCCACAGAAACGCGCATAAAACGCCTGCGGCCGCGGCCGCAACACATCCGAATCCGTTCAGGGGGAGATAGATCCACCTGGCCCTCCCGAGAACAGCGACAAACGCCGTTAATATTCCACCAAGGCCGGCACATGCGGCAAAAACAGCATTCGCCCCGTGGGGCAGGACAACTGAAAGGACGTCACCAAGGACCACCCCGGGGATAAGCATGGCGGCGAAGGGAATTCCGACGACCAGGTTGATCGCCGGAGCCAACAGGGGAATCCCCCTGAACACCATCACAACCAGAGGAAGCGTAAAGATAAATGCACCTGCCGACACCCTCATCGCGGCCGTCAGGTCCTTCGCCCCCTGCCCAACGGAGACAAAGATACCCAGACACGCAAGCATGGAAAGAGCCAACGAGATCCCCGGCTGAGGAACAGCGGAAAATGAACCGATGACCAGGTAGCATAACGCAAGGACATTCATGGGATGGACTTCCCTTTTTACCATCAATGCCAAAGCTATCAGTGCCGCGAAAACCCCGGCCCTGGATGCGGAAGGGGACAATCCGGTAATGGACAGGTAATAAATACAGAGCAGACCTCCTGCGACCATTCGAATGCCGAGGAACAGGCCCGGACAGCCACCACCTGCTATTACGGCGCCCAAGGGACGGGCCAACAGGTATCCCATCAGCAAGGCGGCGGCCAGGTGGACTCCTGATATGGCCAAAAGATGAAAGATGCCGGTGTGCCGCATGGCTCTTGACGTTTCAGCCGGCAAAAGGGACCTGTCGCCAAGCCCGATACTGGTCAGCACCCCCGTGGCCGAAGGGCCGAACCTTCCACCTCCTTTCAGCAGTGCGGACCTGATCTTCCTCCTGATGTGCGAAAAGTAACCTCCTTCACGGATGAGGATCCATCCCCGTGAGCCCACATTGCCGAAGTAGAGGAAACCGGGTCTGTTTTCCGGCGCGAAAGGGATCAGATGGACAGGAGCCCTGATACGATCCCCCGCGGAAGGCATAGGCCCGCCGGAAAGACGCAGATGGGCCTCGAGGCGAACCTTTGCGGGCTGCGGCAGAAAAACCCGGTCCACGGAGACGGTGGCCACCCCGCTTCCGGCCCGCCCGGCCTTCACTGACAGAACCTTGCCCTCGATGCTGCCGATGATGTCGGGAGGCATTTCATGGTCCCGGGAGGGTCCGGGAATAACGGAGGTTAAGATTCCCAATGAAAAACCGGCCGCCGCCAGAATAAAGGGAGTCGGAGCAATAATGGAGAGCACCGCAACGGCAGCGGCTGGAGGAAGCGCAGGTTTTGGATAAACGGGAACAACCATTCCCAACAGGGAACCGCATAGAAAACCCACGGCAAGAAGGGAACTGGCGGGTTTGCGAGGAACTATCCCGCGATTATTTCCTGGGGAATCCGGCTGCATGGAAACACCCAAGCAAAAGTGCTGCCAAACAGGGGTCCAAGCTAAAAATAGGGTCTGGGATCTGGGGTCTGGGGTCTAGCTATTTTACCACGTTGAACTTTGAACCTTGAACGTTGAACGTTCCTTACCTGTCCCGTCAGAGACGTTTCTTCCTGAGCCGCCCGAAAAAACCTTTCTTCTTTCCCTTTCCATCTTCGGGCCCCTGGTCCCCGTCAAAATCGGTGAACTGCAGTTCCCGGAAAGAAGGATCATAGGGTTCCTCTTTGGCTACCGGGGGGAAGCCCTCATCCGGTCTTTCAGTCCCTTGATCTTCACCGTCCTCCGTTAGGGTTTCAAGGGTATCGAGTTCCAGTTCCTCATCGAGTTCCGCGATAACCTCCTCGACATCAAACTCATCAGCGGAGGCCGTCTCATCGACCTGGGAACCCATCATCTCCGGCCCGGGTTCGAGGACGGCGTCTTCAATCTCGGAGGAGACGCCTTCAGGAGGATCCTCACCCGGACGCTCCCTCTGCGACTCCGGAGGAGTGGTTTCGGCGGACAACGGCGCTTTGGTAAGACGCGCGGTGACCTGAACAACGATCTCCATCTCCCCCCCGCCAGGGATGGGCAGACGTACCATCATATTGTTTCGCCTTGTGGAAACCGGCGTTTCCGGCGCATCAAGGGCAACCGTTACTTCAGGCTCGGACTCCAGAGACGGTGGCGGCTCATCCGGGGTCCCCACCTCCAGGGACGATGGAGTCTCTTCAGAACCTCCCGCCGGTTCAGGTTCCGGGATAGCTTCGGCCCCGGTTCTGGAAGGGGTTTTCCCCAACGGTTCGGCTTCTGCCTCCTGGAGTGGAAACTGGTCCCGAAGTGATTTCATAACAAGGCGAAGGATCTCCCTCAGACATTCCAGGACCCCCTTCCCTTCCGATGCGATAGCCTCCAGAACCGGCGCTTTGTAGGGGTTAAGCTGAGCGTTGAGTTCATCCAAGCTTAAAAGGTCGTCGAGGTCCCTTTTGTTGCACTGGATGACATGGGGAAGATCCTTTAAACCCTTGCCGTAGGATTCCAGGTTTTTCTCAAGGTTGGTAAGACTCTCCTGGTTGGTCTCCTGCATCGCCCGCTGGGAATCGGCAACAAGAACGACTCCATCCACCCCTTTCAGGACGAGTTTCCTGGTCGCATTGTAATGAACCTGGCCGGGCACGGTATACAGGTGGAGCCGGATTTTGTAGCCCCCCAGCATTCCCAGTTCCATGGGAAGGAAATCAAAAAAAAGCGTCCGATCGGTCTGGGTGGCAAGAGAAACGAGTTTCCCTTTGAGATCGGGCCGGATATTGCTGTGGATGTACTGGATGTTGGTGGTTTTTCCGGACAGGCCGGGACCATAATAGACGACCTTTATGTTAACCTCTTTACCTGGGTAGTTAAAAACCGGCATGGGATCACCGCCCTTTCTCTTTACGTGCCACGAGCCTCTCGGCGGTGGTCCTGACCACCATCGGGAGGTTCCGGCTCTTGGCGATAACCTCCAGATCTTTCGGTTTCATCCTGTTGAGAAACCTGACGGAAAGCTCCACCGGAGTCTTGGGGTTATATACGAGATTTTTCATTATATTCCTGTTGGCCACCCATTCTCTGTTCTTTGCAATAGTTCTGAGGATATCGGTATTGGTGGCCGTATTTTTTGTCATCATCTCGACCTCGCTCTCCTTAAGGCCGGGGTTTTCCAGGACAGACATATATATCTCACGGTTGGTGTCTTTGAGAAGAAGTGCCCTGGCTTCCTTGTCGCCCTTGAGAGCCAATTTTATCTTTTCACCCACGGTCATACCCTGGACACGCTGGGTTAATGTCACCGTATCATTATCCGTGGGATTTTCCTCTTGGGCCGAGGGGGCGGGGCCAAATTCCCTGACGGACAGCGCCTGGTGGGCATAGTCCTTCATGGCGCTGGTCCCGGCAGAGCTGACCTGGAGTGCCCGGGTGATCAGGTCAAAGGTCTTTTCGTCAAGCTTACAGGATGACAGGTACTCCGCGACCTCATCCGGAGGGATTTTCTCTATGGCCCGGAGGGCGACATCCATTTTTTGCGGATCGCCCGAGGATACCATCCGGAAAAGAACCCCTAGTTCCCCCGCTCATTTGCCGAGGTCAATGGTTTTGTCCCTCAATTACCTGCAAAAAAAGGTTCATCCTGGAAATGATCACCTGGATGTGAAACCATAGGTAAAACAACAGACACTTCCAAAACCAATCTACCACAGCGTGACCACTCCCAGGTCACGCCACAGGGTTATTACACAGGGTGAAACCTAAAGATTGGTATCTTTATACTTTAAAACCCTCCTTTAAAACCCCGTGGTGCAGCCTGCAAACGGCTGCACTGCGGAGCAAGAAGTCCCGGGTTGGACTTTTTGCGACTCTATCATTATTGAAGCTTTACAACGATGGCCTCAAACCCTTTTCCCTTGAGTTCATCGCTAAAGCTGGCCGCCTCCAGCCTTGTCTGGAATTTTCCAACCCTGACAAAGGTCATGGGAAGCGTGGTTTCCCTTT
>JAADHJ010000017.1 GCA_013151915.1 Deltaproteobacteria bacterium | reverse complement strand
AGCCGGTTTCCACAGATCATTATTTTATTGGCTGGAACTTCATTTCCGCTATGTGTTAAATTCTTCAAGGCCCGGCCAACATTAAACATTCTCTAATTACTTGAAAGGAATGCATATGGATCAGCCGCTGTCTCCTGAGGGATTAAGGGCTGTTATAAGGTCAGGAAAATGGTCGTCTCCAACATCTGGAGCCGCTCCAGGCAACGTCCAGGCAAACCTGGTCATGCTTCCGAAGGAAGAAGCGTTCAATTTTCTTCTGTTTTGCACCCGGAACCCAAAACCATGTCCAATTCTGGATGTCCTTGAACCCGGCCGGACCGCACCCCGGATCGCCCCCGGAGCCGACCTGAGGACGGACCTGCCCCGTTACAGCGTCTACAGGGATGGCAAACTCGCAGAGGAACCTCTCGATGTATATGATCTTTTCAGCGAAGATACCGTGAGTTTTCTACTCGGATGCAGCTTCTCTTTTGAAAATGCTCTTCTCGCAGCCGGCGTGCCTGTAAGAAACCTGGACGAGGGGAAAAACGTCTCCATGTACATAACGAACCGTGAGTGCCTGCCTGCAGGCCCCTTTTCAGCTCCTCTGGTTGTCACAATGCGGCCGATGAATCCGGAACAGGCCATCAGGGCCGTACAGGTAACTACAAGGTTCAATCTCACTCATGGGGCCCCTGTTCATATCGGCGCACCGGAAGAGATCGGAATAGGAAATCTTGCGGAGCCCGACTTCGGAGACCCTGTTTCAATTCATCCGGATGAGGTCCCGGTTTTCTGGGCCTGTGGTGTTACATCTACGCTAGCCGCCACATCGACCCAACTGCCCATTATAATTACGCACTCTCCGGGGCATATGTTCATATCGGACATAAAGGATGAACACTTGACACTCCTCTGATGATGACAACCTCGCAAAAAGTTTCTTCGAGCCGTTTTGCGAGGCGTGGGATGGCTTCCCCTCCCCCAACGGTGGGCTGTTCAAAACATTACGGATCCCGGGACTTGACCAGGTTATTGCCGTATGATAGCGTTGTCACCAGGGAGTGAATGGGCTTGTCCGCCTTAACTGCAGATCGTTCGTCAACTCTTGTGTATTCCTGTTACAGCGCCCCATTCCTTAATCAAATGATATTTACCCTGTCGTTTCTGAGAGGGTAGCTCAGTCTTGTTTTTTCTTCTCCCCGGCTTGAGGTGAAAGCAGGTGGGGCGTCGCACTTTAACCTGAGATGCGAAGGAGGGAGCGAGATGAGATCATTGGTTAAGATTAATGTATTCGTTCTTTGTCTGCTAATGGTTACGGGGTTATTTGGACCGACCAATGTAATGGCGGCCAAGGAGATCAAGATCGGGGTAATTTATCCGCTGACCGGCGGAGCCGCTGCTGCCGGCCGTGAACTTCGAGCCGGAGCGGAGCTGGCCGCCAAACTGGCTAATGGTGTCTTCGCCGACATACCCATGACAATGGCACAAAACGAAGGAATCAAAAGTCTGGGCGGCGCCAAGATCAAGCTGATATTCAAGGATCATGAAGGTAATCCGACCCTGGGAGCAGACCTTGCCAAAAAGCTGATTCTTGACGATAAGGTTGACGGGATTCTGGGATGCTATTTCAGCTCCGTAACAAAGACCGTCAGCGCCGTGGCTGAACAGTACGGTGTGCCGATGATTAACGGCTCTTCCACATCCCCCTCCCTTACAAAAAGGGGATTCAAATGGTTCTGGCGGACCACCCCACATGACAAGTGGTTCACAAAGGACCTTTTCGAGCTCCTCAAAGGTATTACCGAGGGCAAAGTACGAGGTGTAAAAGGCGTATCCAAAAAGGAGATCAAAAACATCGCATCGGCCTGTGAGAAGACGGAATGGGGCTCTCACGTCTCGGGCCTGATTAAAGACATGTCTAAAGAATACGGGTTCAATCTGAAAAAATCTCTCCTTTATACAGCCAAGTCCACGGATCTTTCCAGTGAGGTGCGCTCCCTTAAGGCGGCCAAACCCGACGTGATGCTTTTCGCCTCGTATGCATCGGACGCCATACTGATGGTTAATACACTCAAGGCCCAGAAGGCACATCCGAAGATTATATGGGGCCAGGACGCTGGTTTCGAGAAGCCTGAATTTCGCAATACCTTGGGAAGTAGTATCGAGGGTATATTGACTCGAACCGTCTTTCTGCCGAAGTTGGTTGAAATAAAACCGCTTGCCGGGAAGGTAAACGCCATGTACAAGGCAAAGACCGGCAACGACCTGGGCGGCGCTTCGGCCAGGGCCTTCACCGGCCTGCAAACCTGGGTTTATATCCTGGAGAAAGCCGGTTCCACGAAACCTGCCGACATACAGCGTGCGGCCAATTCCATAAACATACCCGGCAATGAACTTGTAGTGCCCTGGGCCGGCATCAAATTCTCTACTTCCGGCGAGGAGCTGGGACAGAATGTTCTTGGGTCCGGCCTAATCGGTCAGTATCAGAAACAGGCGGACGGAAGCATGGGGCTGGAGATCATCTATCCGTTTGATGTATCATCCGCCGACATGATCTTCCCCTTGCCCGGTTTCTAAAACGCATCTGATACCATCCTGTCTATCTCTCATGTCTTCGAACATTGGATGGGCAGGATGGTTCTTTTCGTTCTGATAATTTTTTAATCGCAATGAGCATACTTTTAAGTTCTATAGTCGCCGGACTACTGTTCGGGATGGTCTTGGCCTTTATCTCCCTCGGGCTGACGATAATCTTCGGCGTGATGGACATTGTAAACTTCGCTCACGGCGAATTTCTCATGATCGGCATGTACACCGGTCTGTTTACTGCCCAGGCAACGGGGATCGATCCCCTGCTGACGTTGCCTGTGGCCGCCCTCGTGGGTTTTTCCCTGGGCGTAATATGCTACTACGGATTCATTCGGTTTCTTCTCAGGGGTCCAATACTGGCCCAACTCCTCGGCACATTCGGGCTTATGCTGCTCCTCAGGAATCTTGCCCTGATGATCTTCGGTTCTGAAGACAGGGCACTACACAAAGGCATACTGGTCGGCAAGAGCTTCGAACTCGGAATGGGTGTCATAATACCTGCCACGAAGGCAGTAGTAGCCGGTCTTTCTGTAGTAGCGTTCCTGGCAATCTGGTTGTTCATGAACAGGTCCAGAGTAGGCAAAGCCCTGACCGCAACCGCCCTCAATGCCCAGGGTGCAAGATATATGGGTATCCCAACGGAACGGATGAACGCCCTCGCATGGGGAATAGGAGTGGCCACAGTCACTATAGCAGGCGCTCTCATAGTTAATTTCTGGCCCGTAAACCCCTTCGTAGGGATACTGTTTACCATGATCGCCTTTACCATCGTGGCTCTTGGCGGCTTCGGCAGCATTCCAGGAGCTTTTTTTGCGGGGATCATAGTTGGACTTATCACCGAAATTCCAGGTTTCTGGGATTTTATTACATATACCTTCAACGTTGGATGGATGGCGGACGTACCAATGACGTCCTTAAAATACATGTGGGTGTATCTGACGTACTTCGTGATCATGGTGTTGCGGCCCAGGGGACTTTTCGGATGGAAGCATTAAAGCAGGCTTTCAATTTCTCCGACTTCCAAAGATTTGACCTCCTTGTGGCAGGTTCGACAGCAATTTTCCTCCTGCTCTTTCCCCTTCTGCCCCATTCCTCATTTGCGATGTCGACACTGATCCAGTTTCTCATGTTCTCGCTTTACGGTATGGGCTGGAATACTATCGGAGGTTATGGCGGACAGGTTGACCTCGGCAAGGCCCAATACGTCGGCATTGGAGCTTTTACAACAGCCGTAATGCTGATCAGGTGGGATATCCCCTTCTGGGTTTCCATGCCCACCGGGATGTTCCTTGCCATCTGTTGGTCTTTCATTATCGGCTATCCGCTGTTCCGCCTTACCGGACATTATTTTGCCATTGCTACTATAGCCACTTCACTGATTCTGAAGGATATCTTCGAAGTCTGGGATTTTGTGGGGGCGGCTCGAGGTCTGGAGATCTCGCCGATAAAATACACTTCGCCCGACTTCCTTCGGCTGATCTTCAAGGAAGACATGTACTACTATTACATCATACTGGCCTTTTTCTTTATTGGAATTTTCTATGTAAACTGGTTCAGAAAATCCCGTCTGGGATTCCAACTGCGCTCTATAAAGGACAACGAAGATGTCGCGCGTTCTCTTGGAATAAATGTACATTGGGCGAAGATCAAGACCTATGCCGTCGCTACCGCTTTCGTAAGCATGGTCGGATCTTTTCACGCCTGCTACATAAAGAATATCGAGCCGGAAGACACCATGAACCTCGACCTCTCCATACTGATCGCGCTCATGGCTATGCTTGGCGGAGCCGGCTCTCTCTGGGGTCCTATAATAGGAGCAGCCGTCCTCATACCGCTCAAAAGTTACCTCAAAGAATATCTTGGCGCTCAGGTCGGGTTCGTCGGAATAGATCTGATCCTCTATGCACTTATCATCATGTTAATATCGGCTTTCGAACCACGCGGCATATGGGGCATTATTGAGAAAATACGCCAGAGGAGAGGAAAATAATGCAGTGCCTCCAAGTCCAGAACCTGACGAAGGATTTCGGCGGTCTCAGGGCCAACAACGATATCTCTTTCTCGTTGAAAAAGGGCGAACTCCTCAGTATCATCGGTCCGAACGGGGCCGGAAAAACCACACTTTTTAACTGCCTTTCCGGTTTGCTGCCTGTTACATCAGGGCGAATTATTTTCGAAGGCAGGGACATTACGGCGAAAAAAGCCCACGAATCCGCACAGCTCGGGATAGCAAGGACCTTCCAGATCTATGCCGCTTCCGGAGATCTGACGGTGGAAGAAAACGTAATGGTGGGATGCTTCATG
Organism: Deltaproteobacteria bacterium; assembly: GCA_013151915.1. Classification (NCBI taxonomy): domain Bacteria; kingdom Pseudomonadati; phylum Myxococcota; class Myxococcia; species Deltaproteobacteria bacterium. The sequence goes on along the minus strand of JAADHJ010000017.1, from coordinate 31,605 downwards.
CGTACGCGTTCAACCTCCAGCGCAAGGGATCGGGCCATACGGATCATGGATGAACTTAATCTACTTGACGTGTCGGGAAACCTTGTCAGTAAGCTGCCGGTGGTGGCCCAGAAGAGGGTTACCATGGCCACCGCCTTGGGGACCGAACCTACGCTGTTGCTTCTTGACGAGGTCGCAGCAGGCTTGAACTCGAGCGAGATCGAGGAAATAATTGCCGATATCAAATATATTCACGGTGAACTGGGGGTGACCATAATGCTGATTGAGCATGTGATGAAAATGGTCATGAATCTCAGCCAAAGAGTTATCGTCCTGGACTACGGAAAAAAGATAGCCGAGGACATCCCGGAAGCGGTTGCATCGAACCCGGAAGTTATAAAAGCATATCTGGGCGAACGATATGTCCGCGAACATATAAAAGGAGTGGCCCAATAGTTGAATCGGCATTTCATTCATATAGATAATATCTCTGTAGGGTACTCGGGCCTTAAGGTAATACACCGCCTTTCACTGCACGTTGAGAAGGGTGAGACGGTCTGCTTACTTGGAGCCAACGGTGCCGGCAAATCCACGCTTCTGCGAGCAATAATGGGGGTCCAGAAGATATCTGAGGGAAGGATCATGTTCATGGACAAGGATCTGAGCCGCCTCAGGACCGAGGAAATAGTGAACCTCGGAATTATCTGTGTCCCCGAGGAGAGAATGCTGTTTGCCCCCCTTTCCATTGAAGAAAACCTGGTCCTTGGGGCTTATACCTTAAAAAATCGGGATCAGATCGAGAAAAACCTTCAGTATGTCTACGGGCTTTTTCCGCGCCTGCATGAACGCCGCACACAGGCAGTCTCCACACTTTCCGGCGGCGAACAGCAGATGGTGGCCATCGGGCGCGGTTTGATGTCCAATCCCACCGTTTTAATGCTCGATGAGCCTTCCTTCGGCCTTGCGCCGATGCTCGTTGACGAAGTTCTCGATACTGTACGGCGCCTCAGGGAGGGTGGCATTACAATCATCCTTGTGGAACAGAATGCAAGAGAGGCCTTGGACCTTGCCGACAGGGGCTACGTAATTCAGACCGGGGAAATCATGGCGGAAGGCACGGGCGAGGAGCTTCTTGCCAGCAGCACCATCCGGTCGGCTTATCTGGGATTGTAGAAATGATAACCATCGGTGTAGATACGGGAGGAACTTTTACAGACTTCATATATCAGGATGGAGACCGCTGGAAAGTGCACAAGGTGCTGTCAACGCCTGCCAACCCCGCTGAAGCTGTGCTCAAAGGACTTGGCCATATTGCAGCCGACAGGGCCAAAAAAATTGTCCACGGGTCAACAGTTGCCACAAATTCAATACTCGAAAGAAAGGGAGCCAGAACAGTCCTCATAACCAACAAGGGCTTTGAGGACGTCATCGAAATAGGGAGGCAGAACAGAAGAAGATTATATGACCTGGCCTATCGCAGGGAACCGCACATAGTTCCCGGCGACCTCAGGTTCGGAGTGGCCGGAAGGATGTTGCAGGATGGACAGGAGATTGAAACCTTCCACGAGCATGGAGCCGAGGAGGTTTCAAAAAAAATCGGCGAGGCAAAAGCTGAATCGGTGGCCGTCTGCTTCCTTTTTTCTTTCGTGAACCCGCTGCACGAACTTAAAATGCGCGAGATCCTCGGCGGGCTGAATATTCCTGTTTCTCTCTCCCACGAAATACTCTCCGAATTCAGGGAATTTGAGCGAACCTCAACCACAGTTCTGAACGCCTACGTATCTCCGAAAATGCAGAAATACATCAGTTGCCTTATCGACAAACTGACGGAGGATGACAGCCTCAGCATAATGCAGTCCAACGGAGGCAGCATTTCGGCCCATACGGCCATGAGTGAGTCCGTTCGAACCATTCTGTCCGGGCCCGCCGGGGGCGCGGTAGGCGCTTTAGAGATAGGAAAATCAGCAGGTCACGACAAGCTCATCACCTTCGATATGGGAGGTACCTCTACAGATGTGTCGCTCATTGACGGCGATCTTTCATTGACTGTCGAGTCGGAAATATCCGGCTATCCGATAAAGGTTCCCATGATCGACATCCACACTGTGGGAGCGGGAGGCGGTTCCATCGCCTCCATCGATATCGGAGGTTCCCTGAAAGTCGGTCCGGACAGTGCCGGCGCCGACCCCGGGCCCATCTGTTACGGCAAGGGTGATGGAATCACGGTTACTGACGCAAATCTTTATCTTAACAGGCTGATCCCGGAATACTTCCTAGGCGGGAACATGAAACTTTACACCGACAGGCTGGAGCACTTCTTCATCGATATGTCGGAAAAGGCGGGCCTTTCCCCGATTGAACTCGCCGAAGGTATTCTCACGGTCGCCAATACGACTATGGAGAAAGCTATCCGTGTCATTTCCGTAGAGAGAGGGTTCGATCCTCGCGAGTTCGTACTTTTTTCCTTTGGTGGCGCAGGGGGCCTTCACGGGGCATTTCTGGCAGGGCTATTAAATATCCCTAAAGTTATCATTCCGCGGAATCCAGGTATTCTTTCGGCTATCGGCATGCTCATGGCCGATGTCATCAAGGATTATTCCCATACGGTCATGAAAAAGGAGCACGCCGTAACCAGGGGTGAGCTGATAGCACTGTTTTCCGACTTGGAGGAAAAGGGGATCTCAGAGCTAGTGGTCGAGGGCATTGACCGTAATTCCATAAGCATGGAACGATATCTCGACATGCGTTACCAAGGTCAGTCCTACGAAATTATTGTTCCATTTGCAGGCGATTACATCGAGAATTTCCATGACCTTCACGAGAAAAAGTACGGCTACCGAAATGAGGACAAAGGTGTCGAAATAGTAAACATAAGGCTCCGTTCCAGAGGCGTCCCCGAAAAACCGGAATTCATGAAGTTTGAAATCGCAGGAAAAGAACTTCCGCAGGAAGCAATTCTGGCCAGGAGGGGAGCCACCTTCGACCACAAAGAGCTGGAAACCGTCATTATTGCAAGAGATAAACTGAAAAACGGCAACAGATTCTCGGGTCCCTGCATAGTTGTGGAGTACTCCTCCACCATAGTCGTTCCGCCTTTCGCCAAAGGTACGGTGGATGCATATGGAAACATCATGCTGGATGTGAAACCGTAGGATTATCTCATGAACATTAATCCTATCTTAATAGAAGTATTCAAAAACCGATTCTCCTCCATCTCCGAGGAAATGGGTGTGACGCTGATGCGAACGGGATTCTCGCCGAACATAAAGGAGAGGAGGGACTTTTCCTGCGCCGTCTTTGATGCGGAAGGCCAGATGATAGCACAGGCGGCTCACATACCCGTTCACCTCGGCTCCATGCCTATGTCCGTAATGTCGGCCATTGAAAGCGCTACGTTAGAGGAGGGAGATATGGTGATCCTCAACGACCCGTACAAGGGCGGCACTCACCTGCCGGACATAACAATCGTCGCTCCTGTGTACGCAGGCCGAAAGGCGCCCGCCTTCTACGTAGCCAACAGGGCTCACCATGCCGATGTCGGGGGCATGAGCTCCGGCTCCATGCCGCTTTCAAGTTCCATCTTTCAGGAGGGTATTATCATCCCGCCCCTCAAAATCGTCGAGGGAGGAAGCATTGATGCAAAGCTGATGACGTTCATCCTGAATAACGTCCGGACGCCCACCGAAAGAGAGGGGGATTTCGCCGCCCAGATCATGAGCAATATGACGGGAGTTCGCAGAACCTCGGAACTGGTAGAGAAATATTCGTTCAAGACCGTGGAATTTTACGCGAAAAGCCTGATGGACTACGCCGAGAAAATCACCCGTCTTACGATCAGGGACATACCTGACGGCACCTACTCCTTTGAGGACTACATGGACGACGATGGGATCAGTGAGGAGGAAATCAAAATCGCCGTCTCCGTAACCATAAAGGGCGACGAAGCGACCATCGACTTCAGAGGGTCTGACAAGCAGGCCAGGGGATGTGTGAACGCGGTATATGCTATTACACTCTCGGCGGTTCTTTACGTATTCCGTACCCTTGTTGGAAGGGATATTCCCACAAACGCCGGTTGCCTCAGGCCCCTGGAGATTATTACCGATAAGGGCACAATAGTGGATGCCCGCATCCCGGCCCCTGTGGCGGGCGGGAATGTGGAAACATCTCAGCGCATAGTAGATGTGGTGTTCGGCGCCCTCTCCCAGGCTCTGCCGGGAAAAATTCCAGCCGCCAGTCAAGGGACCATGAACAATATAACAATAGGGGGTATCGATCCCAGGAATGGGAAGCCCTTCGCTTATTACGAAACTATCGCCGGTGGCATGGGGGCTGCGGCAGGAAACGATGGAGAGAGCGCGGTCCACTCACACATGACGAATACACTCAACACGCCGATAGAGGCCCTGGAATACAGTTTCCCCTTTCTCGTAACGGAGTATTCCATACGCCGAGGAACCGGCGGCAGAGGACTCTACAGGGGCGGTGAAGGCCTTGTCAGGGAGATCCATCTGCTGTCTGAAGCGGAGATCACCGTTCTATCGGAAAGGAGAAGACATCGGCCGTACGGCCTTTACGGAGGGGAGCCCGGTGCTGCCGGGAGGAATATCGTCCAGCATTCGGGCAAGTGGATTGAGAAGGGCGGCAAGTTCTCGGCCACTCTTCAGAAGGACGACATAATAAGGATTGAAACACCGGGTGGAGGGGGGTATGGACATAAATAAAGCCGTGTCCGGATGCTCGGAGCTTTCGCTCCTCAGGTTTTATGTTCCACGTTCCATGTTTGAAGTTTGGGCATCCCCATACTTCCTTACTCCCATACACCCATACACGTCCCGTCAGGGACGTCCTAGTTTCTCCCGTTAAACCTTTATTACCCCAACTGTGTCATAAGATGTGTAGGAGAAAATGCTTATTTTGAAAATTTTTTCATTTCCGATGCTGATGGACTTTTTACGACTCTAGCAAACAAGATGACTTCGTAAGAAGTCATCATCGCGCCCACTTACGGGCGCGCAAATCGAAGATTTGTGAGGAAAGTGAAAATGACACTTTTCGCTTTCCGTGGAGTAAAAGGCCATTAATGGACTTTTTACGACCCTAACAAACAAGATGACTTCGTTAAGAAGTCATCAACGCGCCCACTTACGGGCGCGTAAATCGAAGATTTGTGAGGAAAGTGAAAATGACACTTTTTGCTTTCCGTTAAGTAAAAAGCCACGAATGGACTTTTTACGACCCTAACAAAGGTGGTTCGAGATGAAAAAAATGATCCTGGTTCTGTCGGCCGCCACGGTTTTTGCGGCGGTCTCCGGCTGCACAACGTACTACGCAGGTCCTCCCCCATCACATCCCTATGAAACCAGGGCGCCGGCGCCACCGTTTGTAACGGTTTCTCAGCCAAGCTACCTGATCCTGATTCCAAGCCTGTCCGTCTACTTCGTCCCCAACGCTTCGGCAGAGATCTTCTTCTACGGGGGGCGCTGGTACTATCGCCTCGGGACGAGATGGTACTGGGGAACGAGCTACAGGGGACCGTGGACATACGCGGAGTTAAGGGTCATCCCCAGGCCCCTTAGACAACTCCCCCGCGACTACAGGGCCAGGTACCGCTCCAGATACTACCGCGTCCCCTACGGCCACTGGAAGAAACGAAGACAGGAACCTCCCCCCAAGGTCCGATACAGGCATCCTACTCATATGTACCGCGTCCCCAATCTCAACGTCTATATCATTCCCGGTATTTCGGCCGATATCGTATTTTACAACGGAGGCTGGTACAACAGATACAAGGGCGTATGGTACATGGGACCCCACTACTCCGGTCCCTGGGCCTACCTTGAGGAGAGCAAGGTCCCCCGAAAACTGTGGGAGCTGGGGCCGGACTACCGGAAGGATATGAAAAGGTACGAAAGGGTCCCTTACGGCGCGTGGAAGAGGCCTGGAAATACGGAACAAAAACCGCGGGCGGAGTGGAAAAGGCCCCGTGGGGGAATGAAACCCCCTGCGGTCAGGCATAAACCCGACGAAAACGGGATCGCGAAAAAGCGGGAGGCACCGACCACGCTCCCGGAGCTCAATCTTCAAAGACCCGCCAGGGTTCACTATATGAAACACCGCAAAATTTACTACGTTCCCGGAATATCCAGGGACATCGTCTATTTTAAGGGCGGCTGGTACATGCGGCGCCATGAAGCCTGGTATCTCGGCGGCTCTTTCAAGGGGCCGTGGAACCTGATCAGGGGCAGGAAAATCCCCGGCGCGATTAAGGCCCTCCCGGACGATTTCAGGGACGAATCATTCGAGGACATCCCGTATGGACACTGGAATGGCGGGAAGAAAACAAAAGGGAAGCGCAAATACGACGATGGACGATGACGCCCATTACGGCAACTGATGAACCACCCGCTGAGCATGCAGGATCCATCATGGCTGTCATGGCGCTTACGAAACATTCACAGCCTTGACACGAAGGCCCTTTTGGACTAGATAGAGGTTTCCCACGGCAACCGGATTTGGAGCCTTTACATCAGCCGAGGTAGCTCAGTCGGTAGAGCAGAGGACTGAAAATCCTCGTGTCGGCGGTTCAATTCCGTCCCTCGGCACCAGTAAAAAAACGCCCCCTTTTGGGGGCTTTTTTTTACTGGTGCTTCTGGACCGGGTGAGAACCGCATGGCCGCCAGGCCACCCGGTTCAATGAAGCCTGTCCTCCAACTTGTCACCCGAAGCTTTAGCGAAGGGGAAAGCGGTCAGCGGGCCGTGCACAGTTCCAGGATCTCCTTCTTGAGCTCCATCAGTTCAGGACTTGTCCGGTCTCTGGGTCTGGGAATCCTGGCATCGATGATGTCCATGAGCCTCGATGGCCGTTTGGACAGGACCATCACCCTGTCGCCCAGATAGACCGCCTCGTTCACGCTATGGGTGACAAATACCACCGTCATTTTGCGCCGGTCCCAGACGTCGAGCAGGAAGTTCTGCATCTCCATCCTGGACTGGCTGTCCAGTGAGCCGAAGGGCTCATCCATCAGCACAACCTCGGGGTTGGTGACAAGGGTCCTGGCTATGGCCACCCTCTGCTTCATGCCGCCGGACAGCATCCTGGGATAGGTGTTCTCGAAACCCTCGAGTCCGAACTCATTGATGTATCGGAGAGCTTCAACCTGCCTTTCCTTCCTGGGGACACCCAGGATCTCCAACCCCACCTCGATATTCTGCACCGTTGTCCTCCAGGGCAAAAGGGCAAACTCCTGGAAGATCATCCCCACCCGCCGATCGTTTCGGACAATGGCGTCCCCGTTGACCAGACAGCGGCCCCCTGTGGCGCTTTCCAAACCGGCGAGAATTCTCAACAGGGTTGTTTTCCCGCACCCACTGGGTCCGACGACGGAAAAAAACTCCCCTTTTTCAATGTGGCAGTCAATCCCGTCGAGGACCCGGACCTGCCGGGATGAGTCGTTCTCCGGGTACACCTTGGTCATGTTGGACAGTGTAAGGCTCAGTGCCATTGTTATTCTCTGCTTCCTATCTCCATTTGACGAGATTCTTTTCAAGCAGCCGCAGGCCGCCGTCTATGGTGAGTCCGATCAATCCGATCACGAACATCCCCGCCAGGATCTCATCCGGACGCAGGATATCCCTGGCCGTCATGATCATATACCCTAAACCGTAACCCTGCTTGACGCCGGAGAACTCCGCCGCCACCAGGGTCATCCATCCCAGGCCGACGCCGATCCTCAAGCCGGTCATGATCGAGGGGACTGCACCGGGAATGAGGACCTTCAAAATGACGTCCCTGTTACGGCCGTTGAGCGTCAGGACCGCTTCCACCAGGAGGGGGTCCACCGCCAGGACTCCGGAGGCTGTATTGAGCAGGATCGGAAAGAAAGCGCCCAGGAAAATGATAAACACTGCTGACTTTGTCCCGATACCGAACCACAGGATGGCGATGGGGATCCAGGCCAGCGGGGGGATGGGCCTGAACAGCTCCAGCAGCGGTCCAATCATGTTGCGGAACCTCCTGGACCAGCCCATCGCGAGTCCCATGGGAATCGCAGTCACGGCGGCGAACAGGTACCCCAGAGAAACCCTATGTAGGCTATACAGGATGTGCATGTGCAGGCGGTGCCCAGGCGGCAGACCCACTTTTATCAGATCCATGAGGCCCGCGAGAACCTGGAGCGGCGAGGGCAGTTTGTAGGACGGGACTCCGCCCAGCGAACTCAAGGCCTGCCAGGCAAGGATCAGAAGGAGAAGCGGGATCAGCTGCTTTCCTCTCATCTGTCCTCGATCCTGTCCAGGAGACCCGACTTGATGAATCCGGAGACGAAGGAGTCAGGGTCGGAGACTTTGATATATCCGAGTTCAGACAGGAAACGGACGTACTCCTTCTCACCCTCGATGCTGGGGATGTAGGTATAAGTCACCGATCTGAGGGCCTTGCGCACCGTGGCTTTATCCATTCCCGTGTACTTGACCCCCACACGCAACGCCTCCTCTGGATTCGCCTTTATGAAATCCGTTGCCCGGACGTGGGCCCTGAGGACCTTTGCCACCCTGGCGGGGTGGGCCTCCATAAAGGCGGTGTCTGACACCAGGACGCAGCAGGGATGATCAGGCCAGATATCGTGGGAGCCGGCCAGGACTCTGCCGACACCGGCTATAAACGCCTTGGAGGGATATGGTTCCCAGGCGATGAACGCGTCTATCTGGCCGGAGCGTAGAGCACCGATCATCTCGGGCGGCTTAAGGATGATAAGGTTGACCTCCGACGGGTCCACCCCAGCTGTTGTGAGCGCCTTCTTGAGCAGAAAATCCTGGACCGTCGCATGGCCCGGGATTGCCACATTCTTTCCCTTCAGGGCTGAAACGTCCTCTATATCCGTTTGGCCGGCGGCCACCACCAGGGCCGACCCCTCCGTGTTGACCTGTGCCACCACCTTCACGTCGCTCTTCACGTTGGCCACCGCGAAGGTCGAAGGCGCCTCGCCCACGTAGGCCATGTCCAGGGCACCGGCGGAAAAGGCGTTCATGATCTCCGGCCCGGCCCTGAAAATACCGCTTATCTGGACATCGACACCCTCATCCCTGAAGAAGCCTTTATCCAGAGCGACCCATAGCGCGAGATGATGGATGTCATTTTGCAGATACGCCATTCTGACGGGCTCCGGTAAAGGCTGATCTCTGCTTGAAACCATATTTCTTATCTGGAAGATCGCCACTGCGGTAAGCACGATAAATGTCGCGATAAGAGCAATTTTCTTCATTCATGTCCCTTTCTCGTAAGTGTTATCGGGGGAAAGGTCTCACTTTCCCGGCTCCGGATCAGGCGCCCGGAACCAGAAGCCTGATATTTCCCGACCGGTTCCAGCTGCGCCCCAGCGTCCATGAACCGAGCCCCCGGTTTCTCACCGTAAGTTCATCCGCCAGTGGGTGGAGGGAATACCCCGCTCGTTCCCAGGCCTCGGTCACATCACGGGGGTGGCGGCAGGCTTCCGTCATAAGGGCGTAGACGGATGCGCCCGATGCCCGGCAGGCCCCGAACATGGGGACCAGTTCCTCCCTCGGCAGGTAGTCCAGTACGTTGCTCAGGCAAATGAAATCATGACACCGCCCGGATTCGGACAGGTAAGTCCTGATGTCCTGCTGGACGTCGACCATCGACCCGGCAATTCTCCTGGCCTCCTGAAGGGCCTCCGCCTGGAAGAAAAAATCGATCCGGAACAGCTTTTCAAGGGCGGTGAAGACCTGGTTCCGGCTGTAAAACCGGCCCCGGTACTTCCGGTAATGCTCCTTCAACACGGGATAGACATCCCTGGAAAACCAGTTCCTCAATTGTTCCGGCGTGTCACTGTCGACAAGAGCCTTCAGAAAGCGCCGGAAAAATTTCACCTGGAAGGAGGATATGTCCACGTATACGGGTCTCACGCCCTCCGGGAGGGACCTGGCCGCTTCCACCGGCAGGAACCCGGACCCTCCGACAAAGACCGGGCGCAGCGGGGGATCGTCGAGTGCGGCTATCGCCTCGCGAACCATCCGGGCGTCCTCATTGGGCAGGAAAAACCTGCTTGACACGCCCCACGAGGGTCGGGCGCACTCCCTCACCTGAACCCCAGGAACGGTTTCGCAGACCAGTCCCACAGAACCTCTTGCCGGCCGCCGGCCGACAGGATCAGCTGCGATCCCGACAAGAAGGTCCCGATCTGCAGGACCTGAAGAGACCTGGCCCCGAACAGGTCCACGACATCGTTCCACTGCTTATCACCCACCGCGAGGATAAAGCCGTAGGAAAAATACGCCAACAGCCACCGCCCGGGATGAACCCCTTCCGGGATCGTGATACGCTCCAGTTCCACGCGGGCGCCCACGCGGGATGCTTCCAGGAGCATCAGAGCCGTACCCGCTATCCCACACATGCTTACGTCTCTCCCGGCCCTGACCAGGCCCGATTCCGCGGCCATGGGAAGGAGTTCCAGGTCAGCGACATGCTCCGCACCTGTCCTTCCCGGAAGCGAGTTCCAGAATCCCAGGTCCTCAAGCCACTCACCATCCGAGTTGTAGACCAGAGCCATGCGATCGCCCGGCCGTGCATCGAAGCTGGTTATGAGCCTGGCGGCCTTTCCAAGGATGGCAAGAGATACTGAAGGAGGGCCTTCGGCGACGGTGGTGTGACCTCCTACCACCGGAACCTGCAGCCGCATTGAAAAATCGGCAACCCCCCTGAATATTTCAGCGGATGTCCCGGTGTCTTCGGCGAGAATGACATCGACGATGGCCACTGGTCGGCCGCCCATGGAGTAGATGTCGTTGACGTTGGCCAGGACTGCGCTCCTGCCGGCCAGGAACGGGTCGCGGCGAACCAGGGACGGGGTGATCGCCTCCGCGGCCAGGAGAAGAAAACCGTCGCCGTCGGGTATCGCGGCTGCGTCGTCACCGTTGACGAAGCCCATCGCCGCAGCCCTGAACCCGGCGCCGCCCAGAGTGGGGGCAATGATCCGTTTCTGTTGGAACTGAGGCGAACGCCGGATATGATCTGCAAGTTCAGACAGGTCGGTCGGTTTCATCACCACCGCTCCAGGACCGCGGCCAGGCCGGTGGTCATCCCTGCGATCGTGTCCACTCCGCTCGAGTGACCGAAATCCAGGAGCCGGCGCGTAGAATCCACCAGGGCATCTGAATCACCGAGGTGGAAGTGTTCGAGCCATTCCGACACCGCGTCCGACACCAGGCCCCTGGCGGCCGAAGCTATATTCTGGGCCGAAAAAGCGGACGTGCGGCCACGTGCCCGTGAAGCCAGGGATTCGAGCTGTCGGTTTTCCGGACCGGGTCCGCCGCTGGTGCGGTGGAAACGCAGCGCGGCCACCAGCCCCGCCAGGAAATCATCCCCTGAAGGCGTCAACCCCTCTCCAACTCCCGCCAGATCCACCCCGGCTTCGACCATCGCTTCCCAATCGCCCTCCCGGATGGCAACGGTGAGCCGTTGGATCACGGGCAGAACCGCCTGAGTCATCATACCGTGATGAAGACTCGCGATGACGAAGGAATGAAAACCGTCCCTGAACGAGGCGGTGGCGACCGTGTAGCGAACCGCCTGCAGGGCCTGCTGCATCTCCTCCAGACCGGCCATGGCGCCGACCTTCACCCTGGATCGGAAGACATCCATCTGCCCGAGTTCCAGGCGGCGGCATCCCGGTATGATGACTGCATCTTCCTCGACCTTGAACTCCTGTCCCCTCCGAAGACCTCGGGGGAACTCGGGGCACCGAATGGTGTACGGATGGCCCGGGAGGTCAAGGTTCCCGAGGGTGAGGATGACTCCATCCAGTTCAAGGTGAGCTGATCTTTCAAAAACCGCCGTTACCCGTCCTGTGGCACATGACCGCATCAACTCGACGGCGGCGCAGCCGATGGACCCAGACTCCATTTCAGCCCTCGACCGACTGGAGAAGGAGCTCCTCCACCCCGATCAGCTTGATACTCAAACCAAGCTTTTCGATGGACTGCGAGAAGCTCGCCTGGCAGAAAGGGCACATGGTGACGAGCAGTTCAGCCCCCGTGTGGACCGCATCGAGGACTCTCTTGTCTGAGACCTCCTCAGCCATCATAGGGTAGTGCCCCTTGAACCCGCCGCCCGCTCCACAGCATCTGGCGTTGTCGCGGGAATATTCCATCTCCACCAGCGTTAATCCGGGTATGGCCGACAGGATCTCCCTGGGTTCGTCGAAAATCCTCTGGGATCGGCCAAGATGGCAAGGATCGTGGTAGGTTGCTTTCTTCCCGATCCTGCGCACAGGTTTGATCCTGCCGTCACGCAGCAGTTCGACGTAGAGCTCGGAGAAGTGCCTGACCTCGACGGCCCACTCCTTCCCCAGCTTCCCGGCCCACACCGGGTAGTCCGATTTCATAGTCTTGGAGCAGCCGGCGCAGGGTGTGACGATCGTCTTCACACCCAGATCGTTGAACAGGTCGATGTTGCTTCCGATGAGCCGGGCGGCCGACTCGAGCTGACCCGTACGGATCATGGGACTCGAACAGCACACCTCCTTACCTCCCGCATAATAGTACGGGATGTCCATCCGCTGGAGGATGGAGACTCCAGTCTGGAGCATGGCAGTCATCCGGTACGAACCGGTGCACCCGCCGAACACCAACAATTCAGCCCCTTCAGTGGGCCTGTGGTGGGGAAGCATCCAGCGGCTCCTCTCCTCTGCAGGTTCACCGTAGGGGTTGTTGTGCTCGTCAACCGCCTCCCCCATTTTCCTGTGCATCGGCATGGGTCCGATACCACGCCTGACCGTTTCGGCCCGCAGCTCCTCCCAGAGATGGACCAGCGGGATCTCAGTCTGGCAGACCTCCACACACCTCTCGCAGGTCGTGCACTGGTATAGGCGGTCCACCCATTGGGGCGTAAGCTTTTCCTTCCCCCTCATTACCTGTTTGATGTAGTGCACCTTCGCCCGCGGCGAGAACGCCTCGAACCCCCCTCCAAAGGGGTGAGTCGTGCACACCGGCTTGCAGAATCCGCACCGGGCGCAAGTATCAACGGAAAAGGACAGATCACCCTGATTGTCCACTTTGCTCCATGAGTCCATTCTGCCTTTTCCCATTTTTCTAGCTCCCCACTCTCTTTACGAAAGGCCGCCTGGAAACGAGGAGCCTCGATATGGGCGACGCTATCCAGGACGACAGGTAAAGGAGAGAACTGACATCCATGAACGGCAGAAACTTCACCTTCGGCGGGACGATCTTGCCGGGGTTGAGCAGCCCTTTCGGGTCAACGATCTTCTTCTTTTTCATAAAGGCGGCATACCTGCTCTTACCGAGAACCCGGCGTGACCGGGATGCGAACCACAGGCCTGCATTATAGAGGGTCCCGCCGTGTCGCTCGGCGATGCTGATGGGCCTTAACGCCTTGGCCATGCGGAACGGGTAGAAGAAACTTCCGGCATCGTCCAGGATGTACACAAGGATGGCCAACTGCCCGTTCTGGACAACGAAAGCCTCCATGCCCAGGAGATCCCTGGACAGGTCGGCCTCGATCTCACCCCAGGCCTCGCGGAATTTGTCCAACGGAAGGTAGAACTCCCCCACCAGGATGGAGGGGCCCAGTTTCTTGATACGCATGGGATAAAAACGGTCCTCCCAGGCATGAGTCGCGGTTTCGTGATCGAGGAGCAGGCTATCGAAACGGCCGGCGATCTCTTCCAGTGTTTTTTTGTCCGCGGCCCTCTCGGGAATGGCCATGACGACCAGAAACGAATTCTCTGGAATCGATTCATCGCCGCCGAGTTCTTTTTTCATCCTGATGTACCCTGGAGAGTGAAAGGAGATGGAGTAGGGCTCCATCTCGTCACAGAGGGTCTTTGAGAACCGATGACAGGCGCCGGCGTCAGGAAAGGCAACAGCGAAGGGGACAAGCTTCTCTGCCTCCCGGCACCGGAGACGGAGCCTCGTGATCACTCCAAGGGTGCCGCACGCCTGGTAGTGCAGGTCCAGGTCCTGTCCAGTGCAGGTCATGACCTCCCCGTCGAGTCCCATCACGTCGATCTCCGTCACCACGTCTCTCATGTTTCCGTACAGCAGGCTCCCGAGCCCCGCCCCGCCCATGGCGAACCATCCTCCGACGGTGGATGAGGGCGCGCTGGTAGGGACGATGCGGTTGTCCAGATCGACACCCTTCAGTTCGCGGGACAGTTCGTTCCATACGATCCCGGGTTCCACGTCCACCGTCATGTTCTCCCTGTCCACACCGAGGACGCCGTTCATCTCGGTCAGGTCCAGGACAATCCCTCCTCCGGTTGGAATGGCGCCCCCGTAACCGGAGCTGGCCTGCCCTCTGGGGGTTACAGGAACCCCGAATTCAGCCCCGGTCAACAACACTTGCCTCACATCCTCGACGGACCGGGCAACGACTACAGCTTCGGGACGGTTGTTGATAAGAGACATCACAAGGGCGGGCATCTCGCCGAGATCGTGATCGTAAGTGGCCAGAACCTCTGGATCAAAGGAAACCCTCTCCGCAAGGCCGCCATTGAGTCTTTCGCAGGTCCTCCTGTTCATCACCCCTCCTTACACAGCCGCTTGAACATCGCTGTCCCTTCCGGCAGGGGCGGCGCTTTCCGGACTCATGATAACGAAATGATAGCAGCCATAGCGGCACGAGCCGCCTCGGCGTTGGTGGAAAAGAGGAAAACACCGGCCTCCCTCAATTTGCTTTCCTGATCTTTCATGGACTGCGGGTCCTCGTCGGTACCACAGACGTGCGCCATGACGACCGGCCCTTCGCCGAAGGCGTGAGCCCGAGCTTTTCCCAGGGCGGCCACCATGTCCCCGGCAGGGTCCGCGCTCGCCCCGTACCCCAGCACCACGTCCAGAAGGACGACCCTGGTCTTCGGATCCGAGTATGCCTGGATGAAAAATTCCCGGCGCAGCGTCGAGTCGATCATGGGATGAGGGCGGCTCCGGGTAAACTCATCATCACCCAGATCGAGGCAGTAATGGAAGTTGCGCGGACCGTTCGCGGTATACTTCCTGCCGGTCCCGATATTGGAATGGACCTTCATCGCCTCCTTGAAGATGAGGAGGGCTTCGTAGCAAAGGGTGCCTCCTGAGTAGAGCCCCCGCAGGTATTTCCTCTCTTCGGACAGCCGGCCGATCTCTCCGGTCAGGTCCTCGTCGGCGCCATATTCGGGCTTATCCTTGCCGGCGGTCCTGTAAGCCGCGTCCTCCAGGGTGTTGACGAAGGTCAACCCTCCACCGTCCCCGGGCAGATTTCCTTTCCCGAGGAGGCAGATTACTGTGGGCAACCCGCTCTTTTTCGCCTCTGTGAGCACACGTCTGGTCGAATCCGGCGCGCCGGATTTGGAGATCAGGACCAAGGATTTGGTAGAGGGGTCACCGGCAAGCTTCCTGATGGCCGTCACCATCATCCGCCCGCCCACCTCCAGACTCAGGTCTCGCCCTCCCACCCCGATGGCATGAGAGATGCCTCCTCCCAGTCTGTGGATGAGACAGGAGACCTCCTGTATTCCGGTTCCCGAGGCGCCGACGATACCCACATCCCCCCGCCTAACCATGTTGGCGAAGGCGAAAGGGATGCCGTTGATCACGGCCGTTCCACAGTCGGGCCCCATCATCAGCAGCCCCTTCCTCATGGCCAGGTCCTTCAGAAAAACCTCGTCCTCGATGGAGACGTTGTCGGAAAAAAGCATGACGTTAATGTCCTTCTCCAGTGCTCCCATCACTTCGAGGGCGGCGAATTCACCCGGGACCGAGATGAGGGCGAAGTTGGCGTCCGGCATCTGTTCCACAGCCTCTTCCAGGGACCGGGCGGCTCTGTCCTCGGACGGACCACCGTGCGTGCGCGATTTCAGAAGATCGTCCACCTTTTTCAGGGCGCTGTTGAAACCATCCCCGGTATCCGCGTCAACGCAGACGACAAGATCGTTGGGGGTGGCGGAATCCACCATCTCGTTGTATAGCCCAAGGTCCTTCAGGACCTTCTTGTTCCCCTCCGTACCCATCAGCGCCAGAATCTTGTTAACCCCTTCAAGGGAACCGGCCTGCCTGGAAATGGTCATAAGCCGAACGGAGTCGTGGTACTGATTTTTCCTTACAATCGCCTGCATCGTCATGGTCAGGTCCTGATAATCCGGTTACGGGTATTCGCCGATGATCCGGGTGCAAACCCCGTGGTTTAAGGCTGCCAGGAGGTTTTTCTCTCCCGTGATGATGGCTTCCTTTCCGCCCCTTTCGACGAACTCAATGGCAGCTTCGATCTTCGGGCCCATGCTGCCCGGTGGAAAATGGCCTTCCTTCAACCACGCTTTTGCCTCGGCAACGCTCATGACGTCCACTTCGTATTGGTCCGGCTTGCCGTAATTCACGCAGACCTTGTTGACTGCCGTCAGGATCAGGAAAAGTTCCGCGTTGAGGTTGTAGGCGAGAAGTGCGGCTGTAAAATCCTTGTCGATGACGCCCTCCGTCCCGATAACCTTGTCCGTCTTGTGATTGACCGGGATCCCTCCTCCACCGCAGGCAATGACCACGGTCCCGCTCTCGATCAGCCGCCTGATCACGTTCAGGGCCATGATCTTCCGGGGACGGGGTGAGAAGACCACACGGCGGTATCCGCGGTTGCTGTCCTCCACCATGTGCCACCCCTTCTCCTTCTTGAGTACCTCGGCCCGTTCCCTGCTGTAAAAGGGTCCTATCGGCTTGGTGGGCTCCAGGTAAGCCGGATCCTCCTCGTCCACCACAACCTGGGTCAGGATCGCTGTCACCTCTTTCTGGAGGCATTCTTCCTCGAGCATCGTACGCATGCTTATAAGCAGCATGTGTCCCAGGAGTCCCTGGGAAGAGGCCACTGCCGCGTCGAGGGGGGGGATGGGAATAATGTCACGCGCGCTCTCGAACTGTATGAGGAGGTTTCCCACCTGCGGCCCATTGCCGTGTACGATGACCATCTCATAGCGTTTCCGCAAAATGCCCAGCATCTGCCTGCACGTTTCCTTGGCATTGTTCAGCTGAGTTTCAAAGGACATGTCCTCGTTGGAACTGAGGATCGCGTTGCCACCGAAAGCCACAACCGCTACTGGCTTAGTCATCGTTTTCCTCCATATACTTCAGGGCCTGAACGAAAGGTTCCATGGGAGCCCGGGCGATCCCTGCTCCAATCTGCCCCACATCCAAGGATCTGTGGATTACACCCGTGTTGATGATTGGTGTGACACCGGTTTTCACCACCTTCCGGATGTCGATGCCGAGGGGAGCGGGTATGAAATCCACTGCAGCAAGAGCGAATTTGGGGTTGGTGCCCGCACAGATGCTTTTCATGGTCTTCATGGCCTGGACGGAATCGGCCATGGATCCCCCCACGAAGGAGCTTATGGTTGGGGCGGCCCCGATAACCATGCCACCGAGCCCCACGGTTTCGACGATGGCGCTGTCCCCGATATCCCCCGCGGCGTCCTCCGGGGAATACCCCGTGTAGTAGATCGCCTCGTCCATGGGGGCGGTATCGGAAATGAACCACCTGTCACCGGCCCCACCCACCCTGAGGGCGAATTCGACCCCGTTCCTGCTCATGCCGGTGACGACGGTGGAGTTTTTCACACCGTGGGCCGCGTCGGCGGTGACTTTGCATGCGGTCAGGGTGAGGTTCAGGAAAAAGTGGTTGTTGCCGCCGATGAACGCGACAATCTCCTGGATCTCTTTCCTGTTCAGGTCGGTCTGAAGAAGAAGCGGGAAAAGATGCCGGAGCAGCAGCAATGTGGCAGCAGCGCTTCTGGCATGTGCCTCATCTCCCATTTGGATGGCTTCCGAGAGGATCCCGAACAGGTCTATACCGCCTTCGGACCTCTTCAGGGCCTGTTTCAACCCGGGCCCCATGACTTCCTTTATCCACTTGAGCCGCCGTATGGTCCCCTCATCGTAGGTGCCCATCCACAAGACGTTCCCCTTCCCCTCGTTGAAGGTGGACCAGGACCTGTTCCGATAGGTCGTGTTTCTGGTGACTATGACGCTCATCGAGGGGGTGATGACGCCGCACATGGGACCGATGCTTCCGGTTGAATAGTTCGGCGCAAGGATGATCTCGGAGTTTCGAAGCTTCCTTCTGAGTTCCGACCTGTTTTTCACCCACTCCTCGAATACCGCGGCCCCTTCCACTGCCCGCTGCTGCGGATCGCACATATCCTCGAAATCGATGGGGGGGCCGGAATGAAGTATGTGGTTAGGCTTCATACCCGGGATCACGTTCAGTGCGGTATCAACGTCGATCCAACGGGGACTGCTCTTGACCATCCTCGCCACAGTGTTGGCGTTGGCCCTGTCGTATTTTGCCCCCCTCAGAGCGGCCAGTGCCTTGCCGAGACGCTTGTCCCCTCCAGCAGGGGGCCGCCAGTCCACATGCACGACAGGGACTCCCAGGGATCTGAGCTCTGTGTAAAACCCTTCCAGACCGATGTTCAGGACACTGATGTCACGGTCAAGGTCGATCATCTTGCTCCATCCACGGTTACCTCAAGCTCAATGTCATCAGCCAGGGAGTTCGATATGAAGCAACCCTTCCTGGCTATTCCTACGATCTCGGTGAGTCTGTCCTCGGGACAATCTGCCGCGACGTTGATAATTATCTTCTTGTACCTGAACTCGGTGGGGTGCTTTTCCCCCTCCACCGTCAGTATCAGATCGGCGATGCGCTCCCGGACCTTTCCCATGACGTGCGCAACGGACTGTCCCAGGCAGGAGGCGATGGACCACAGGAACAGCTCACTGGGCATCGGTCCGGCACCTTCGCCGCCGTACATGGGCACCTGATCCGAGGTGATGGAGAGCCGCTCTGAAACCATCTCGAACTTGTAGCCTTCCAGGAACCTCGCTTCGATCTTCACTGCGAACACCGATTCAGCGGTTTCTCCATCAACTGGTGCCGCCTGCCTTTCATCAGAAACGGCTGATCGATGCTGATCCACCCCAGTCTCTTGAAAAACCGGACGTTCTGTATCTGAACCGTGGCCAGAAAATGCTTGACGCCAGGATCGTTCATAACGGTTTCGACGGCCTTCCGAACGAGACGTACGCCGATATCGTACTTCCTGTAATCCGGGTGCACGGCAAGACGGCCCCCGTACCACACGCTCATGGTCACGGGATAGCATCTCACCGCCCCTACAACCCGGCCGCGGCGGCAGGCGATGAGGAGGATGCCGTTTTCGTCGTGCTCGTCCCGGTCCGTTTCCGGGAAGATCCCCTGCTCCTGGACGAACACCTGGTGCCGGAGCTCGAAGTGTGCCTCGACTTCATCGGGTTCGATTGCGATCCTTACCTCGATCTCCGGTGACAGGTCGTAAGGTACGGTGGTTTCCGAACTTCCCACGTTCCTGATCGTTGTTATTTCGGACATGAGACTACGCTCCTGGAGCCTTCAGGCATGCTTCCGGGTTTCCGTCAGTTGAAGCACCGAGCACGCTTTGCATTTAACGCAACCGGCGCTGCTGTTTTCGGCGCTCATCCCGTTTTCCCGGAGCATTGCTCCCACAGTCTTGTACATCCGAGAGAGATACTCACCATCGGGAGGCTCAGCCCTGACCAGGAAAGTGTTCAAAACCGGCCGTAACGGGACCAGATAGGGGTAGACCCCCATCCTGATGATCTCCCTGCATCGGGAGAGCGTCAGCCCTTCGTCCTCTCCCAGGCCGAGAATGACAAACGTGCTGACCTTGTTTTTCCCGAATACGATCACCGCTTTTTCAAAGGAATCAAAATAGGCGTCAATGCTGATGGACGCTTTCCCCGGCGTATACTTACGGCGCACCTCCGGATCAAAGCTCTCAATGTGTATGCCCAGGTCATCGACGCCCATATTTTTCATGTGGGAAAAGATGTTTGCATCATCGGGGGGTTCGCACTGGGCCTGGACCGGTAGACCCGCTTCGCGCTTGATGGAATAGGCGCACCGCGCCAGGTGCTCAGCCCCCTTGTTCATCAGGTCCGTTGTTCCTGTGGTCAACGTCACGTGAGTAACACCGTCGAGCTTCCTGGCCGCCAAGGCAACCTCCGCCAGCTGCTCCGGCCGTTTGGTGTGAATCGTTGCGCCCCGTTCAAGAGACACGCCGATGGCGCAGAAACGGCATCTCGTGGAGACATCATTGTATCGGATGCACTCCTGCACAACAGTGGATGCGAGACATTCGGACCCGTGGAGACGGGCTATCTTCTTGTAGGAGATCCCCTCGTCCGTCTTGTATCTGTAAAACTTCGGATTCCTGACCATCCGAACCTTGTCGACCACCTTGCCGTTTCTTTTAAGCACAGGGTGATCATCCACACCCTCCAGGACATACTCGGAGTTCCCGGCGCTCTCGCTTAAGGTGGGGACCATCAGGGTAACGCCGTTGGAAAAGACCAGGGCCCTATCGTCGGTCGGTCCGGCACCGCCCTGACGGGACATCCCGTCTTTACAGGTCCGAACGCCGCATCTTTGCAACTCCACAAGGTCCCTGAAATTATCCTGCATCACCCTGACGGTCTCCTGAATATGATTTTTGCTGTCAGTTAAAATCACTCTCAAGCGGTCTTCGAGAGAGCTACCCGCCGTACAGCCTCTCGGCGTTGTTCCAGAACACATTGTTCTTGAGCTCCTCGGACATCTCAAGCCCCTCGATCTTATAGTACTCGCTCCAGAAATCGCTCCAGGGCTCGTCAGAGCTGAAGAGAACGCGGTCGTGGCCGATGCCCTGCTTCTCGATCTCGTCGAACAGCCAGCGCGGACCGAACCCCACCGCCCACGAGGTGTCCGTGTAAACCTGATACCCCTCGCGGATGAGGTTGAAGAACTCCGGGATGAACTTGATATGGCCCGACACGCCACCACCGGCGTGGACCACGTGCACCTTCACTTCCTTGCCGTACTTCCTGACGAACTTGATGCAGTTACTTACATCGGAACCTCCGCCCGGGCTGGTGTGAAGGTGCAGAACGTAGTCGTGCTCCCTGGCCGTCGCCAGAACGGCGTCCCAACTCTCCTTCGTGTCGTCATCCCACTCTTCCGAATCCCAGGTGCCGCCCAGAAGACAGGTTGACTTGAGAACCTGTATACCCGGAGAACCGGCTCCTTTGAGGGCTTCGAGGGTCGCGACTTTCATCTTGCCCATGGGAGAGAACCAGATCCCTCCCACGATCCTCTTGTCATCATGGCTGCTGGCTTCCAGAACCACATGGTTCAACCCGAAGGGCTGGTTCGGGTCCGGGATCCCGTAATTGGACATGACGACGGCCCTGTCCACTCCGAGCTCATCCATAAGCTTTATTTTGGAGGCCCGGTCAGGATCCTCGAACACGGTAGGACTTACCGGTTCCGGAAGACCGTAATAGGGGAACTTGTCCATCCCCCCTATGTGGCAATGGGCGTCGAAAACCTTGCGCCCGACCTTCATTCCCTTCTTGAAACGTCCCATGGTCACCCCTCCTTCTTTTGTTCGGACAATATAGGATCGTAAAAAGTCCATTCATGGCTTTTTATAAAGTCACCAATATTGACCGACGTTCACGGGTTCACAATGCTGCGGCAGGGGTTACACCGTCCAGGTAGCCAGCATCAGGGCCCCGGCCCTTTGATGCTCGATGGTGCAATCCAGAACGTCCAGAGGATCGATCAAGGTCACGCCGTCCATCACATCCTCTTCCCGATGGCCGTAAAGGGCCGCCAGTGCGAAGCGGCAGGCCAGGACCTTTCCGCCCTCGTCCATGATCACCTGGATCTGCTTATTGAAGGCAAGGTGCCCAGGGAAAGCCTCATCGCCCACGTTGGGATAGCCGCGTGAGGAAGCAGCCATCAGGACGCCGGGGCCGTAGAGCATCAAGGTCGTATCAAACCCCTTGCGCACGAGCCTGGTGCAGGTAAGCATGTTTATCAGCCCCACCGAACCCTCATAAGGCACGGTGTGCATGGCGATCAACGCCTTGTCGCCCGGCCTGGCCTGGTAATCCTCGAACAGTTTTTGGTTCATGCTGACAATGGAATCTCCTGCCTTCGGTTTCTGAATATTAACCTTTGCCATGTTCTTTCCCCTTTTGGTCTGCGTCCCACCGGATCCTTCGCCAGGTGAAACTCGGTTAGTATGCAATAAAACAATTTGCAAGGGATATGCCACCTTTATTGCAAGCTCTAACCTATTGTTAATTAAGACATATTCATTTCACAAGCGCTACACTTGGTAACGATTTTTCGTGTAAAACGTAATATCGTTTGACAAACAGCAATATTTCGCTCTAACCTTTGACCATGCCGAACGTTACTGACGAGAACCACGTCGCCATACAGAAGCTTCTGCTGGAAATGGCCCAGCAGCTGTCCCTTGACGACCTCCTGAGCCTCATCGTCCAGCGGCTCGCCGACTTCGAGAAGGTCGCTCTGGCCCGTCTCTGGCTTGCACGGCCGGGAGACATCTGCTCTACCTGCGTCATGGTCGACGAGTGCAGCGACAGGTCCAGATGCCTTCACCTCATGGCCAGTGCGGGACATTCGATAAACTCGGAGGAGGATTGGGCACGCACCGACGGGAAGTTCCGACGTTTCCCCATAGGCGGCCGCAAGGTCGGTCGCATCGCCAGCTCCGGCAAACCCCTGGAGATAATGAACACACTGGAGCAAAAAAACTCCTTCGTTGAACCTGACTGGGTTCAACGGGAGCGGATCAAAAGCTTCGCCGGGCAACCCCTCATATACCGGGGAAAAACCCTCGGGGTCCTGGCCATTTTCTCCCGCAAGAATATCAGAGAGGGGACTCTGCCGATGATTCGGATGCTGGCCGATCACGCCGCAATCGCCATATGCAACGCGCGCGCCTTTCAGAAGATAAACCAGCTCAAAAGCCAGCTGGAGGTCGAGAATATCTACCTGAAGGAAGAGTTCTATACCGCCCAGTCCTACGGCGAGCTCATCGGTCAGAGTCCCGCCCACCAGAAGGTCCTCCAGCAGATCGAACTCGTGGCTCCGACCAACGCCAGCGTTCTCGTCCTGGGAGAGACCGGGACAGGCAAAGAGTTGATCGCAAGGGAACTTCAACGGAAGAGCAATCGACGGGACAAACCCCTGATCAAGGTAAACTGCGCTGCGGTTCCCAAAGAGCTGTGGAACAGCGAGTTCCTGGGCCACGTTAAAGGCGCCTTCACGGGAGCTGTGAGGAACCGCTTGGGACGTCTCAAGGCCGCCGACGGCGGCACCATGTTCCTGGACGAGGTCGGCGAAACGCCCATGGAACATCAGAGCAAGCTCCTCCGGATCCTTCAGGAAGGGGAGTTCGAAAGGGTCGGTGAGGAGAAGACCCAGAAGGTGGACATTCGGTTCATCTCCGCGACCAACAGGTCCCTGGAAAAAGGGGTCGAAAGCGGCCAGTTCCGAAAGGACCTTTATTACCGTCTGAACGTTTTTCCCCTGGAGGTGGCCCCGCTGAGAGAGCGGAAGGAAGACATCCCCCTTCTCACCGATTATTTCCTTCGACTGATCTCCAGGAAGATGAACACCCCAATTCCGACCCTGACCCAGAAACATCTCAAGCAGCTCCTCGATTACCACTGGCCCGGCAACATCAGGGAGCTCCAAAACATCCTGGAAAGGGCGATGATCCAGGCACGATCCGGGGTGAACGGTTTCGAACTCTGGGGCTTGCCCGGGCACTCGTCACCTCCCACTTACACAGCCAATACGTCTGACAAAAGACAGATCGAGGTCGTACCCGAAGAGGAGATTGTGAGGAGGCAGAGGGAAAACACCATCGCGGCGCTGGTCCGGACAAGCTGGAAAGTGTACGGAGAGGACGGAGCCGCGAAACTCCTGGGGATAAAACCGACTACACTGATCAGCCGCATCAAGAAAATGGGGCTGGAAAAACCCACCTGATCCCTTTTACCGGCACAGGATGAACAAGGCCCTTCGAAACCTCTGATAGCTGGAAAGTTTATCATCAGTTAAGGAGTAATTTTGATAACATTCAAAGAAAACCGAGGCATAAACAAAATAAGATGAAATCAATAGAGGAATTAACTCGAAGAGTGCAAAAAACAGAGCACGGATTTAAAGACATACAAAAAGAGGCCGAAAAAATTGCAGCAAATAATCCCATTAAGAACTGTATAGACCTTTCAAATAAACTATTTTCTTCCAGTGCTTATCAAGCGAGAATGCTGGCGACCTTTATTTTCGGGTTAATTGCATCAAGATCAAAAGAGTCTTTAAGTTTTTTAAAGAAAAATGTGAGCAGAGATAAGAATTGGCGGGTGCAGGAAATTCTGGCAAAATCATTTGATAAGTACTGCTCAGATATTGGCTATAAAAATGCTTTGCCCATAATAGAAGAATGGTTAAAAGATAGAAATCCCAACGTTAGAAGAGCCGTAACCGAAGGATTAAGGATATGGACAGGTAGAGAGTATTTTAAGGATAATCCTGAGATTGCTGTAAGACTATTAAGCCGGTTAAAGGATGATGAAAGTGAGTACGTTAGGAAATCCGTTGGGAATGCTCTACGAGATATCAGCAAAAAACACAAGGATTTGATTAGAGCCGAGCTTGAGTCTTGGAATATTTCCAATAAAGGAATTGAACAGACTTATAAACTTGCAGGTAAATTTTTAAATTCAGGTTTATCCGGCTAATGGGTACCTTTATTATTTTGCTGTCATTGCAAACCGACCACTGAGTGAAGCAATCCCGAAGGTCAAAAGCTAATTTACCACAGTACAGCCCCTCGCAGGCTGCTCCACAGGGTTTTAAAAGAGGGTTTGCAGAGGAGACCTAAAAACCAAAAGATCCTGATTTTAAACTTCGCGATTTTCGCACGGCTGGCTTTGTCGCAAACACATAAGCCCTTCGGCTTTCGTACTCCACCCCGGGATATGGTTCTCTCTCGATTATCTCTATCTCTTCAAATCCACGGTCCTTTAGACAACTGAAAATGAAATCCGTAGTGAAGAACATGAAATCTATATCGACTTTCTTGCCGAGAAACTCGTCTAAGTGAATTGTCCCCTCACCAATGTGGTACGTGAAAAGGAACATTCCACCCGGCTGCAACACACGATATATTTCACGGAATGCTATCCCTACTTGTTCTTGTGTAAAGTGAACTATAGCGTAGAAAGCTACAACACCGGCTATTGAGTCGTTTTCAAATTCGAGCCTAAGAATATTTCCCTTTCGGAAGTGTATCTCCGGGTGAATTATTCTTGCCTCTTCCAGTATTTTTCCCGACAGATCCAGCCCTGAGATTTCGATACCAAGGTTTTTCAGGTATTTTGTGGTATTACCAGGACCACAGCCGAAATCCCAGACCGGCCTTTTGTCCCCGATCTCTTGCGAGAATCTGTGGAGTATTTCTTGGTCTTTCGGTTTCTTTTCGTGTTCACCAGAGAATGCTTTCGCCCATTCTTTTGCTATCGAATCGTATTGGTTTTCTACTTTATTTAGATCCTGTCTCATAATCATAGCCCTAACAAGTTATTCTACAGTTTTTAAATTATCTCGTTTTTCTCGAGTGTTTTTCAAAAAGAATTGTCTTTATAATACTATATCGACTACCTTAAACCCAGTGAAACCGGGCATGTGGGCAATGACCCGGTGGATTGTGATATAATTAAAAAATATACAATTTACGTCCTGACCTCCTTAGCTCACTAGTACACACAAGAAGATCTTGAACGGATCGTTTCTCGATCAAGAGGGTATAGGCCTTGTTCACTTTGCAGGCCATTATTCCAGAGAGTAAGTAAGGCAGCAATGAGGTTATTGGGGGGAGGAGGAAAAAGATGAGTTACCATTTCAGAAATCTGGTCTTTGAAGGGGGCGGAGTCAAGGGGGTCGCGTATGTGGGAGCCCTGCAGGCTTTAGAAGAAAAAGGTGTCCTGAAAAACATCAGCAGAGTTGGTGGTACATCGGCTGGAGCCATAAATGCTGTTCTATTGGGGCTGAATTACACCCTTGATGAAGTTGAGCAAATCCTAAAGAGTCTCGATTTCAAGAAGTTCATGGATGACTCCTGGGGCGTATTGAGAGATATGGACCGTCTCATTAACAGGTTTGGCTGGTACAAGGGTGATTATTTTCGCAAGTGGATCGGTGATATCATTGAGGCGAAGGTTGGTAATTCTGAAGCTACTTTCAAGGATATTAATAAACAGAAAGAGGAAAAGGGCTTCCTGGACATGTTCTTTGTGGGGACCAATCTCTCCACACGTTTCGCGGAAGTTTTTTCTTTTAAACACACACCCCGTATGTGTGTGGCCGACGCGATACGCATCTCAATGTCTATCCCGCTCTTCTTCGCTGCGAAAAGAAGCCCTCGGGATGATGTTTACGTTGATGGCGGCTTGCTGGACAACTATCCTATAAAACTATTCGACAGGAAGAAGTATATAGACAAACACTCTTCCGAACCTCCCTACTATAAAGGCCACAACAAGAAACTGAAAAAGGCAGGTAAAGATATCAGTCAATACGTATTCAACCAGGAAACCCTGGGGTTTCGTCTGGATACAGCTAAGGAGATCGCCGTATTTCGTGATCAAGCCGAGCCACCTCACCACCAGGTAGATGACTTCTTCGATTACCTCTACGCCCTGATGGATACAGTGATGAACGCCCAGGATGGTCAACACATCCACAGCGATGACTGGCAGCGAACCATCTATATAGATACCCTTGGTGTACGTACAACTGATTTCGACCTGAGCAGCAAGAAAAAGAAAGACCTGGTGCAGTCAGGCCGAGATGGAACTGAAATCTATTTCAGCTGGTACGACAATCCGGAGAGTTCGCCGGCTAATCGGCCAGATGATACCTGAAATATACCAATGACCTTTCTCCCACGAAAGCTAGTTCAGGTTTTATGTGGGGATCAGGATTCGAAAAGAAGTCAGGAATGTAAGCAAAACATATTACTGTACCCACTAATAACCAATCAGCAGGTCGGCGGTTTTAATCCTCTTCTTGCTCCAATACGATCAAAGGGTTATATGCATTTAGTGTAGCCTTTTGCGCCTTCGCCCGCCCGTGCCGATCGATCCAGTATCCCCATGGAAGGAGTATCCAGAGCAAAAGACTGGTCAAAATCACAACCCGCTCACTGCCCTGTGGTGGGGGTGGACCGAAGACGTTTACGAAATAGGTCATAATGAGAAAAATGATTAATGCCCATAAGGCAAACTTCCCCGTCCGGTCCCGGGCCGATGTTGCCTTCATATAGATCACCACACCTGCAACGAACATCCCCCCCTCCAGGAGCAATGTGGCCATAAGGGAATTCCAGAGCCCGAAACCCAACAGTTTTTCTCCGCCGGGATAGAGCGGAAGATCGGGCCGGTGAGATATCACGTCCAGGACCCAGTGGCTCATCACAACAACCCATACTATAACCGCACCCGGCCGGTAACGTGTAAAAATCCAGTAGGCCAAGGCAAACAGTGAAGCCCATCCGACCACCGCAACAAGGCTGTGGGAGTAAGGATATTTCTTGAAATAAAGGGGGGTTACAACTGTGTTTCCGGGGTCTATGACAACCACTTCAAGCCCGGTCAACACCAGAATCGGCCAGATGAGGTCTACCATCTGGGACGCGGCAATAAGCGTTCCCAAGGATGTTTTTGGGGCAACCCTTTTCGCCGCAAAAGCCACAGCTAAATGACCTATGTACACAGCACACCCCCTTCCCCCTCAAAACAATTCTAAAATCGTGTTATTGAATTGTAGTAGTTAAGACCCGATCTGACACCGGCGACCCTTCTGAGGAGTCGGTGTTTTACTTAAGCCACGGAGGCCACTTCCTCCCTGTTTATCATCTTCTCCTGAGCCATGGGAAGGTTCTCTTTGAACATCGCCATGGGTGTGCGTCCCTGACACCGTTTGCCCTGATGTGTCCGCCGGTTGTTGTAGCGATACATCCAGACATCCAGATCTTGCTGGAGTTCCTCGATAGTCCGGTAGATCTTCTTCCTGAAGGCAATTATGCATTTCGGACTTGAATCTGCGAGTTGGCAAAAAAGGGGAAATCTAAGTTGGCATTGACACCTGCCCTGAGCCTGTGGTTCGACCATGCTCACCACCCTGAGTTTGATCGAAGGGTCGAAGGGATGAAGCCTGTCCCCCGTAGCCCCGATAGATTCCATGGGCGCAGGGGGATCCCGAGCCTGCCGAGGGAAGCAAGCGGAACGTGTCGAGGGGCGGCACCAAAGATCAGTGCAGCGGTTCGAGATCCTGAAAAATCCGGGAAAACGCCACAGCGTGAACGTTTTCGCCCAGGGGAAAGCTTTTCTCCCCGGCGTGTATAAGATACAGCCGCGAAAGATTCAGATCATCAAATGCCGACCTCATGGAAGGGGTCATTCGGGGCGAAGATGTCCGCTTGATCTCGAAGCCCGATCGATCATTCCCCCTGACGACCAGGAGATCCAGCTCGGCGCCTGAATGGGTCGCCCAGAAAAATATTTCCTCGCGTTCGGCTCCCAGGCGTCGGGTGACCTCCTCCATGACAAAACCTTCCCAGGACGCGCCGACTTTGGGATGTCCTTCCAGATCCGCCTGGGTCCTCAGATTCAGGAGAGTGTGCAGCAAGCCGGAATCCGCAATAAAAACTTTCGGGGATTTCACCTGGCGCTTTGAAATATTGGCAAACCATGGTTTGAGCTGGCGCACGACCAGTGTGGAAGTCAATAGATCGAGATAGTTCATGACCGTTTTATCAGACACGCCGAATGACCTGGATAACTCGGAAGCGTTCCATGTTTGACCGTGATAATGGGCCAGCATATTCCAGAAACGCTGCATTGTCGTCGAGGCGATCGTAATGCCAAGTTGAGGAAGGTCCCTTTCGAGAAAAGTCCGGACGAATCCCCTCCTCCATTCAAAACTTTCTTCGTCGGAACTCGCCAGGAAAGAACGTGGGAAGCCGCCGCGGAGCCATAACCTGGACATCATCCCGCTTCCGACCTCTTCCGCTGAAAACCCGCCAAGATCGTGGTAATAGATGCGACCGGCCAGGGTTTCGGAACTCTGTCTGAGCAGCGACGGCGACGCGCTCCCGAGGACCAGGAATACCGCAGGGTATTCCGGACGATCCGAAAGCACCCTGAGGACCTGAAACAGCTCCGGCAGACGCTGGACCTCGTCGAGAACAACAAGTCCTTTGAGATCTTTCAGAGCCAACATGGGCTCCTGCAGACGAGCCAGATCTTCGGGATTCTCCAGGTCGAAATACTCGGATGGCCCCTTCCATTTCCTCGCAAGTTCATGCGCCAGGGTGGTTTTCCCAACCTGCCGGGCCCCGATGATCGCCACAACCGGATGGCGTGTCAGTAGGCTTTCGAGAGAATGTATTTCCTTTGTCCTCTTAACCATGAAGAAAATATACCTTGAAATTTCGTAGCTGACAATCGAATTTTCAGGTACCCATGCACTTGACAAGGGCGTGGCCGGAGCTAAATTTAAATTATAGGAAGGCATTGCGCCCACGGTTGTTGTCCCCTCACCCGGGTGGGGAAAGAATCCCGGTGAAGCAGGAAAGAGGGCAAATAAAATGGCAATTTCACCTTTCGCAAGAGAAGAGAATGTGCGCTGGGAACCAGGTTTCGGCGGGGGCGGCATTCAGAATGAGATGAACCGGCTCTGGGGGCCGGGTTTCGGCAGGGGCGGCATTCAGGATGAGATGATCCGGCTCTTGGCCGATTATTTTTGGGGGGGCACCGGAATCGGCGGCGGCTATCTAAGTCCCGCCGTGGACCTCGTGGATACGGCGGAAAACATTCAGGTCAAAGTCGACTTGCCCGGAATCGACAGGAAGAATTTGGAGGTAATACTGAAGGACGACGCCCTTACCATAAGGGGCGAAAGAAAGGAGGATGAAAAGGGAGAAAACAGGTACTTCATGGAGCGGAAATACGGTAAATTCTCCCGAACCCTGACCCTTCCTTCCAGGATAAAGGGCGATAAAGCAGCGGCGAAATTTGTTGATGGCGTCCTGTACATCACCCTTCCCAAGACCGATGAGGAAAAGGCCTGGGAGACCAAGCTCGAAATCACGTAAACGAATTGTTGCAATCTGAGCGCAAGCCGGAAAAGACCGCCAAAGGGGCGGCCTTTTCTTTTCCCCGAGATTGCTCTTTCCTCTTCAACGGGTAAATCTCCCCTAAAACAGCGGCACCTGAAAGTAGAGTTTTCCTTCGCTTCTCCCCATTTTTCCTTTGGACGATGTGCCTGGATCTTGCCGCAACATTCACTGCTCTGCAGGGTCCTTGGAGGACGTAGTGGAATCGTCAAGTTATCGTTGACCTCTCATTATCCCTGAGGATACCATCGAGATCGCCTGAACATGCAATTCCAAACAACTTAACAACTTAACTACGTCCCCTGGTACGGAAACATGCCATCACGATCCAAAAGTTCCATCCCACTCGGCGGGGCAGCACTGCTCATACTCGTATGCCTTGTCTGGGGCGGAAACATGGTCAGCATCAAGTTCAGCAACCAGGGTATTCCGCCCATGGTTGCCGCCACCATCCGATCCGCGGCGGCGGCTCTCTTACTGTGGGGACTCGTCGCGTCGAGGGGAAAGTCGGTTTGGTTAAAAGGTCCGGACTTTAAATACGGCGTTATTATCGGCATCCTGTTCGGTTTCGATTTTCTTTTTCTCTATTGGGGAACAGCGTTCACAATCGCTTCCAGGGCCATCATCTTCCTCTATACTCATTCCATCTGGGCGGCTCTGGGAGCCCATTTTTTCCTCGAGGGGGACCGCCTGACACCGGTTAAAATTTCGGGGCTGCTCACCGCCTTCGTCGGAGTGGTCCTGGTTTTCGGAGTTCGATCCGGGAACCTTCCCCCAAATTACTGGATCGGCGACCTGATGGAAGTAACGGCGGCCCTTTTCTGGGCGGCAACCACCCTTTATATCAAACGGGTAGCCGGGAGGCGTCCCATCAACCATTACCAGACCCTGTTCGCCCAGCTGTTCTTCTCAATACCGGTCCTGGTCTTGGGCTGGCTCATTCTTGACCTCGGCAAACCGGTGATCTTCACCGGCCCCGTTATTGGAGCATTGCTTTACCAGGTCATCATCGTCGCATTCTTCAGCTACCTGCTTTGGTTCTGGATGATTCACACCTATCCGGTGAGCCGTCTGGCCGCCTTTATATTTCTGGCGCCCCTGTTCGGCGTCCTGCTTGGAGGGATTCTGCAGGGGGATCCCCTGCCCCTGCAGCTATGGCTCGGACTGGGATGTGTTGCGGTGGGAATTTATCTGGTAAATCGACCACAGTTCGTTTGACACCAAACCCTGTCAAGACTTTATCTCCGTACAGCCCAATTCCTGCATTCCACCTGTCATAGCGGGAAAACAGAAGGAAAAACGATTCCCCTGTCATGTTGGTATTGTATGTGCGCATATCACACCCTTTGTACTTGACAAATTAAATTAAGATAGGTATTAAGAAGCACATCTTTTAAATGGGCAATCGTTAAGGCAGTTTCAAATTTTACACAGTAATGTTTGCGTGAATTCCGGAAGGGGGGTGATATCGTGGCAGGTTATCGCCAGTGCATGTGTACGGTGGGGAAAAAACGCGAAGTCCGAAAAGTTTTAA
>JAADHJ010000016.1 GCA_013151915.1 Deltaproteobacteria bacterium | reverse complement strand
CTGACAGCATAGTCCAAAAGGAGCTGAGAGGACTCTTCTTCGGGCCGGCGGACTTCATACAACAGATGCAAAGAACGCATCTGGGTATCTAGATCCGATGATTACAGGCCCCTGAGAGGTCCGGCGGACAGGTCCGCCGGAAACCCTCCCAAAACGGCTCCTGACCGTAGTTCAGGCAGAAAACATCGCCGCCAACACCTCAAATCCCCCCCAAACAACCACAACACAACAGCAAAGCAACGCCAAAATCCCCGGGCCGGGGAAAATAGCGGCACACATACCCATCTTCCAACCCCTGTCTCTGACACAGGGGGGATCTTCTTAGTACCAGGTCCTGTTCATTCTGTGGTTCTCGCCGTGGCAGAGACCGTTACAGGTTACGTTGCCGCCCCCTATGGTGAAGGTGATTCCCGAAGGCGCCTGAAGATTCACAATGTCGTCATAGCCGTGGTTGAGGCCCGTCCCCGACCCGCCGTCGTCATGGCAGTCGGAACAGGAGGTGAAGCTTTGGTGATAGTCATGCCTCCCTTGCAGATTGGGGAAATTGTTGTTTACGGGGGGTTCACCGTCGGGGGGATGCCCGTGGCAGGACCTGCAGTTAGTGTATATGTAGGGGCTTCCCCCCAGGTGGCAGGTGGTACACGCGGGGGCGAATGACTGGGCAGAACCGTCGATACTGTGGCAACCGGAACAGTTCGCATCGAAGTCCTCCTGCAGCGGCGCAACCTGGTTGTGGTCGAGAAAGGGAACGCTATGGGAACTTCCATGGCAGTTGTGGCAAAACGGTGTGGGCATGTTGCCGAACTGATTGTTGGTATCGTGGCAATTGACGCAGATGGACTCGTCAGAGGTTCCCTTGAACTGGCTATGGGTGACCACGGGATCCGTATGGGTGAGGGGGTGAGACCAGCCACCCGGCGTTCTGGCACCCGAGGTACCGAAGTGGCATGTATAGCATTTGCCGCCGTCAGGATCGTTCAGATCGGGCGGCTGGTGGCATAAAGCGCAACTCAGAATGCCGTTCTGGAAAGCGGTCCCGTGGAATGTGCTTGTCCCTATGGCGGTTTTGTTGAGCCAGTCGTCCGGATGAAAAGCCGGGCCGCCAACATGACACGATTGGCCGTTATAGGAAGGAGATGAGCAGGAAACGGTCGATATTCCCCCGTCAAGGTTTTCCCCATGACAGGACTTGCATAAGTCGCCATCCGGCGCAGCGTAGGATCCGTGGGCCTGGATCCACCCCGCCGGATGGTTCCCGTTCTCATCGAGCAGGCTAAAGGGAGAATCCTGGACGGCCGTGGAACACCCGAGTATCACCCCTGACGCCATCAGAAGAAATGCAAAACCGGCAAGTACTCTGACACCGGGTATCGAAAGGCCCGCGGTAATTCTCCGGCCCTTCTTTATCCTGTTTATCCCTGTTTTCATCCCAACCTCCGGAATATCACAGACCGTTCCCCTGGTTCCCGGGTTCTGTATATATAGAGTCGTAAAAAGTGCATCCGTTACATCTTACTCCACGGGAAGCGAAAAATGTCATTTTCGCTTCCCTCACAAATCTTCGATTTGAGCGCCCCTAAGCGGGCGCGGTGATGACTCCTTGTGAAGTCATCACTTATGGCACCTGCCGCATACCTGGTTGTTACGGTTGCCGTGACAAGTCAGGCACAACCCCGGGTTGATCCGCCCCTCCTTCTGGTGCTGTATTATGAAATCCCCCCGGTGAGGCAGGGTCAGGTCAGGGCGATTGCCGTACTTGATCCCGGGCTTGAGTTCCTCGCGGCCGGCATGACACGTCTGACACCAGGAGGGTGAGTGGCAGGCGGTACAGAGGTTCTGGTCCTGAGAGGCGTAAGATCCGTGTTCCTTGAGAAAAACCGCCGTGTGCGGGAAGGAGCCGTACGGTTTGAGGGCACCGGAGACGTCGTTATCGTGACATTCGAGGCAGTTGACCCTGCCCTGATCAAGCTCCTCCGGGTGCTGGAGCGGTATCGACTCTCTGGTGGATATCCCGGCGCAGGCGGCCAGGAGAAACAACAGCGTAAAAAAAAGCAGAAGTCCCTTCACGTACCTCATAATTACTTCCCTCCCCATGATCCGTCCAGGGCAAAGTCCGCCCTGAGCAGTACGGTCAGATCCTCGTCATACCGAGGGCTCTGGGTGTATCTCAGATCGCCGGAAAGGGAAAGAAGAGGGCTGGCCTTCCAGCCGGCCGAACTTACGATCTGGATGGAGGCATCCACTCCGTTGACGGGCACCTCGTACAGATACGTCAGGGCATCGAGGGAAAAACTCCACTTCTTGACCGATCCCATGAGCCACCCCCTTAATTCCCGATATTCATTCTCCGGCTGATCGGCGGTCTGAAGGACTGCCGAAAAACCGAGCAGGTTCAGGATGCCTCTCATCTGAAGGCGAAAACCAAGCTCTCCTTGCGCAGCGTCACCTGGATCATCGGCGTCGTGGCTGATCCTTTTGACGCCGGCATGGACAGACAACCTGTCGGAGGTATGCCACTCGCAGTCAGCGAACAGTTCCCGGACCTTGTCGCTGCTGTTCACCGACGGCGGCAGAAACGCCGGATGAAGGGATTTCTGAAACAGGCCATCGTAGCTGTAACCTTCCGTGCCCAATTCAAGGTCAATGGTGTCGATGGGAACCATGCGGAACGCGACCCGATGGGAGGCAAGATCGCTGGTGGTTAAATTGTAGACGAACTTACCGGTGAGGTCCCATGAATGCGCGAAATGCACCCAAAGATCACCGCCTGCTTCCTCCCGGTTTTCGCCCTGAAAATCCCCCTGCTCGATGAGGTAGCCAAGACCGGCTTCGGCAAGGCCGGGCCGAACGTAAAAGACCCTTCCCCCAACAAGGGAATCACCCCCGTTCGCAGTGATGAGGGAGGTCTCCACCGGGTTTCCGGCGTAGAAAGACGCGCCGAACCCCCCTTTCCATGTGCCCTTGAGAAACAGCCCGTCCAGAGTCTCGGCGGTGGTTCCCTCCGCCAGGAAGAACCTGCCCAGTTTCGCCTGACCGTTTCCGGTGGGATACCGGTATTGGAGGTAGGCGCTGGAAATGTAGCCGCCGGTCCTCCCGCCTACCGATTCATCCGCGAGGTCGAGCCTCCCCCACCCGTACGAGTGAAACGATAAATTCGCCTCCTTAAGGTTCCATAGGTCAAGGGACAGGTACTCGTAAAGCGGCGCCAGATGATCATTCGGATCGATTGCGTTATCACGTTCCTGGAGATAGAGATAGGATCTGGAAGAAAGGCTGTATTCGGCCGCCGCAGCGACGGAAATCATGGATGTCATCAGGACCATCAAACAACCCAAGGCCGTAAAAAAAACCGGAACAATCCGGCGACAATCTTTCCTGGAAGCTCCCACTCTCCCAGCTCCTTTCAAATGTTTGACCAAGGGCAACCTGACAGACACAGTCCCCAAGGCTCCAGAACAAAAAATCTTATCGGGCCTCATCTTGATGTATCTCTATGGTTCCGGTCAAGAACTTTCTCGGTGAGAGCCCTGATCCTGCCGGCCTGGGACGACAGGAGATGATGAACTATTCAGTGACAACCTTTCGGAAGTCGGCGATCCGCTCGAAAAGAGAGGAAACCATAGCCAGGATAGCGAGCCGATTTTCCCTGATCCCCGGGTCTTTATCCATAACCATGACTCCATCGAAGAAACCGTCTACCGGTGTCTTGAGGGCAGCCAAGGCGTTAAGGGCGCCCAGATAGTCCCCGGCACGCAGCATGCCTTCCACCTGGCTCCCGACGGAATCGGCGGCCGCAAGCAGCTCTTTTTCCGCTCTTTCGGACAAAGTATTTCGGTTCAAAGTACCCTCGAAATCAGCCGGGATGATGTTCATCACCCGCTTGAACGACAACATCAGATCGGCGAATCCGGCCTGCTGCGCGAATTCCCCCAGCGCCTCCAGTCGTGCGGCGGCATCTACCGGGTCTTCCCACTGTTCCTCCAGAACGGCCTGCACCAGATCGTAACGGTGGCCTTTCCCGGTGAAGAGGTTCTGCAGACGTCCCCTGAAAAATTCATGGAGTCTGGCCAATACTTTCTCCGATGGAACATCGATCTTTCCCTGGAGAAGATCCAGGGAGCGGGCCATCATGTCGGATATCGAGACCCTCCATCCCCGGTCCATGAGAATGGCGATAATGGCAAGGGCATGGCGCCTGAGACCGTAGGGATCGGCGGTCCCCGAGGGTGTGATCCCGATGCCGAAACACCCGCAAACGGTGTCAAGCCTGTCCGCAATGCTGACCACTGCCCCGCCCACGGTCCCGGGGGTCCTTCCCCCGGACGTCTTTGGCAGGTAGTGGTCGACAATACCCTGTGCGACCTCTTCCCCTACCCCTTCGAGCAGGGCGTATTCCTTTCCCATGACCCCCTGAAGATCCGCAAACTCACCTACCATCTGGGTCACAAGATCCCCCTTGCACAAACAGGCCACCTGGAGGACCTCATCCACCCGGTCGGGCGCCACCGTCTCCGCAAGGGTTCGAGCGATTTCCGAGAACCGCTCCATCTTTTCATAAGAGGTGCCGAGCTTCTCCTGAAAGACAACGTCTTTCAGTTCCTCGACCCTCTTCTCGAGTGGGATCTTCCTGTCCTCCTGGAAGAAGAACATGGCGTCCTCCAGTCTCGCCCGGAGCACCCGCTCGTTTCCTTTGATGACGACAGTGTCGTCGTTCGTCCTGGTGTTGCTTACCGTAATGAAATTGGGCTGAAGGTTTCCGTTGTCGTCGGTCACCGCAAAATATCGCTGATGGGACCCCATGGAGGTGATCAGGACCTCCCACGGCAAGGAAAGATACCTTTTCTCAAAGGATCCGAGCAGCACTACGGGATACTCGACAAGGAAGGTCACCTCGTCCAGCAGTTCCGGGGCCTCGATGGGGACACCATTGACACCGGCAGCGGCTTCGATAACCCCAGCCTCGATGATCTTCCGCCTCTCGTCCTGATCGAGGATAATACCGGCATCCCTGACGATCTTAAGATATTCGCCGGCATTCGGCACCTCAAAAGGTCCGGGAGCCATGAACCTGTGCCCCCTGGTCTTCCTGCCGGACGCGATACCGTCAAGTTCGAAGGGAACAGCCTCGGCCCCGAAAAGGCACAGTATCCATCGGATGGGTCTTGGAAATCTCAGGTTCAGGTATCCCCAGCGCTGGAACTTGGGGAAGTGAAGGGATGTGATCATCCGCGGCATCATCCGGGGAAGGACATCCATGGCAGCTGCGCTGGTCTCCTCCTTTACGGCCGCGACATACTCGCCCTTGGGCGTATCAACGATCTTCAGATCCTCAACCGCCACACCCTGGCCCCCGGCGAACCCTTCCGCCGCCCTGGTGGGCCTGCCGTCATCACCAAACGCCACTCCCCGGGCCGGTCCAAGCACCTCCTTCACGCTTGCCTTCTGCCTTTCGGAGACACCCTGCACTATCAACGTAAGGCGCCTGGGAGTCGCGTAAGCAAAAACGTCACCGTGGGATAGACGCTGTCCTTCCAACTCTTTGACCGCCAGCTTCTTAAGCTGTTCGATGGCCGGCGGCAGATAGCCCGCAGGAATCTCCTCAGTGCCTATCTCCAAAATCAGCTCGCGATTCATCTGTTAAATCCTCACAGTTTTCAAGTTCGATCATTCAGGGTCTTGGATCTAGGGTCTAGAGTCCACTCCTACTACACCCTTTCGTCCCCCGCGTCCGCCTTTCTTCTCTCTGGACTCTGGACTCCCTGTCCGCCATAGCTCGCAGAGCGAAGGTGGATGGACTCTGGACTGTTCTACCCCGCTGGACGTCGGACATGAAGTCACTCCAACCCCTTTTGCTCCGACAGAAGGTTCTTCCCCATGAGGGGGTATCCCATCGCCTCTCGCTGGGCGACGTAGGCCTCGGCGGCGCCGCGACAAAGATTTCTTACCCGGTGGATGAAGCTCGTCCTCTCAGTCACGCTGATGGCCCCGCGCGCATCCAACAGGTTGAATGTGTGAGAACACTTCAAACAGTAGTCGTAGGCGGGCAGAACCAACCCATTTTCAAGGGTTTTCCGGGATTCGGCTTCATACATATCAAACAGATTAAAGAGCATGGCCGTATCCGCGGTCTCGAAGTTGTAGGTGGAGTTCTCCACCTCCCCCTGGTGATGGACATCCCCGTAGGTCACACCGTCTGTCCAGGTCAGGTTGTACACATTGTCCACACCCTGCAGATACATTGTGATGCGTTCCAGTCCGTAGGTCAGTTCCGCACAGACGGGTTTAAGGTCGATACCGCCCGCCTGCTGGAAGTATGTAAACTGGGTAATCTCCATCCCATCCAGCCAGACCTCCCAGCCCAGCCCCCAGGCCCCCACCGTGGGATTCTCCCAGTCGTCCTCCACGAACCGGATGTCATGACGGTTGGGATCGATACCAAGGGCATAAAGGCTCTCGAGATAGAGGTCCTGGATGTTGTCGGGTGAAGGTTTAAGAATAACCTGATATTGATAATAGTGCTGGAGTCGGTTGGGATTTTCCCCGTACCGGCCGTCGGTAGGACGCCTGGAAGGCTCCACGTATGCCACGTTCCAGGGTTCGGGACCGAGGACCCTCAGCAGCGTGGCGGGGTTAAGCGTTCCCGCACCTACCTCCAGGTCGTAAGGCTGCTGAATGACGCAGCCTTTTTCCGCCCAAAACCGCTCAAGATCAAGGACAACCTGCTGATACGATTTTTTCTCCATCATTTCCAATTCCTCTCAAAACAGATGTAAACAGTCTGAGACTTCCCCTTTCACGGAGGATAATTAACCGTTAATACTCCATTATGTCAAGTTTTCCCATGGGTTCCGCTCATGGTCTGCTATTGATAGGGTCGTAAAAAGTCTATTAATGGCTTTTTACTCCACGGAAAGCGGAAAGTGTCATTTTATTCATTACTCGTTCTGCAGAAAGATCCGAAGCGCTTTCGTTTCGAAACCGAGATGGTGTACCGAAAAACGGTTCAGTCCCGGTAGTATCCTGCCTGCCGAACCATCCGCTATGGATAACCTGCCGATGGAATTCATTGGCTTCCCTGCGATAAAGCGAAGAGTTGCCAGATCCCCGGACGTAAGTTCCTCATTCCCCGCTCCGGAGGAACACTCCGGGTGCAGGAGTCCGCCCTTTGGAGGACTGATGAATGACTTGCCGGTGATATCCCTGCCACAGACCAGGCATCTGGATAGTTCAGGCGCCAGCCCAAGTTCTTTTAGAAACCTCATCTCGAAAATGAGGAGCACCCGCATGGAACCCGCGCCGGCGCCAAGCAGGCCAAGACAGGTTGACAGAAGCTCAAAAACGGCGGGAACAGGGTCGGCCTCCTGGATACAGTGCGCCACCAGTTCAGCCATTGCGGAGGCCACGCAAAGTCGCTTAAAGTCATCCCTGATCCCCAGGTAGGACTCCACGACATCAACCGTCCGGATCCGGCACAGCTTTCCCGGTTTGTCCGAAACGTAAAACCGGACGTTACTGAGGACGAAAAGATCAAGACGCCCCGTTTGTCCTTTTTTCAGGCTTCTTGCTCCACCGGCAGCCGCCCTTAACAGCCCGAAATCCCTGGTGAGAAAAGTGAGGATGCGATCCTCCTCGCCCACGTCCGTCCGGGAAAGCACGATGGCATCTGTCTGATGGATATTACCCATTCAGCTACCCTACGTCAGTACGATGGTTGCCATTCCCAGGTAAACAAGAATCCCGAGGCTGTCGATGGTACTCGTAACGAAGGGACCGGTGGCTACCGCCGGGTCAACCCCGGACAGGTGAAGGATTATGGGCATCAGGGTACCAACGGCGGCGGCCATGAGCATGGAGATCAGAAGGCTGGATCCCACCACAAAACCAAGGAAGCTTACGTCGCCGAACTGGAGATATACCAGGACCAAAAGCAGGACCCCGTAAAGCCCCCCGAGAATCAGAGCAACCCCGAGTTCCTTTAAGATAACCTTTCCCAGTTCTTTTACGTTCAGACGGCCGGTGGCAAGTCCGCGGACGACGATGGTGACCGAAGTGCTGCCGATATTGCCCCCCATAGCCAGGATAATGGGAAGGAAGTTGGCCAGAGCAACGATCTGTTCAATGGTTCCGCTGAAATAGTGCAGGAACTGAATACCGATACTCTCGCCGATGAAGGCCGCAAGCAGCCAGGGAAACCTCATCCGCGCACGCCGGAAAATGGACCGGGACAGGTACTCGTCGCCCGTACCCGCCATCTTCAGAATATCTTCGGTAGCCTCCTGACGGATAACATCGATGACGTCGTCAACCGTAACGATCCCCAGGAGCTTGTTCTCATGGTCCACTACCGGGACAGCCAGGAGGTCGTACCGTTCAACGACCCTCGCGACATCCTCCTGGTCGGTCTCGGGCTTCACACTGACTACATTCTGCGTCATGACATTCTTGATCGGGGTCTCGGGAGAAACCAGGAGCAATTGCCTCAGGGAGGAGACACCCACAAGATGATTGCGTTTATCGATAACATAGAGGTAAAAGACCATCTCGGTGGAATCGGTGCCCTTTCGCTGAAGTTCCGCAATGGCTTCAGCCACCGTCACATCCTCAAAAAGGGCGAATTGATTTGTATTCATGATGCGCCCGGCACTGTCGTCCGGATATTGAAGAAGTTCCTCCACCCTCTCGCTGTCGGACGTCGACATGAAGCTGAGGATCTCTTCCCGGATGTTATCATCCACTTCCTCAAGGACGCTTACCTCATCGTCGGGATCCATTTGCCTCAGGATGACGGCGGCTCGCTCGGCTCCAATCTGTGTGAGTATATTGGCACTCGAGGGCGTATCCAGCTGGCTGAGAATTTCGGAGGAGGTCTCAGTGTCATCGATAAGACCGAAAATCGCGGACTGTTCATTATCATTGAGGTATCTGAAGATATAGGCCACATCGGCGGCATGCATCTTCTCGATGATCTTCTTGACGTTCTGGGTGGCTCCACGCCTGATGAGTTTTTTAATACTGTCGATCAGAGTATCAATTTTACTGATGTACATCTTCTAACCCTCTCCTGGACGGCTTCCCGCCAACGATTCATCTGTAGCCGAACTGTCTGAGTATCCCTTCCCGGTCCGTCCATTTCTTTTTGACCTTGACCCTCAGGGCCAGGTACACCTTTCGGCCCAGCCATTGTTCCATGTCGAGGCGGGCGGCCTTTCCTATATCCTGAATCATCCTGCCGCCCTTGCCTATGATGATGCCCTTCTGTGTCTCCCTCTCGACGTAGATCATGCCTGAAACCTCAAGCAGTCCATCGTTCCTTGGTGATACGTCCTCAACAACAACAGCCGCGGCATAGGGAACTTCCTGTCCGGTCAGGTCAAACAGTTTTTCCCTGATGATCTCCGCCAATCTGAAGTCCAGGGGCTGGTCGGTAACCATATCCTCCGGAAAATACGGGACCCCCTCCGGCAGGTTCGCGATGATGTGCTCCCGTAGGCTTTCAATGCCCGTGCCCTTCAGGGCGCTCACGGGGAAGATACCACTGAAAGGGTATGCCTCTTCCAGCATTTTCGCCCGTTCTCCGGCCTTTTTTTCACCTGCCTGATCCACCTTGTTGACCGCCAGAATGACCGGTATGGCCGTCCCGGCGGGCATCAGGTCCAGCGCAAGGGCGTCCTCCCGACCCTGTTCGCGAGTCGCGTCCACCATGTAGATTACCGTGTCCACATCCTTCGCTACCCCTTCGATTACCCCGCGCATGTACCGGTTCAGCGCCTTTCCGAACTCATGCATCCCCGGAGTGTCCAGAAAGACGATCTGGAAACCGGACCCGTGCAGCACCCCGAGGATGCGGTTCCGGGTTGTCTGCGGTTTGGCCGATATGATGGCGAGTTTCTCCCCGCAAAGGATGTTGAGGAGGGTCGACTTCCCAACATTAGGCCTCCCGAGAATCCCGACAAAACCCGACTTAAAAACCGTCACTATTGATAACCCCTCGAAAACCTGTCGCCATGCCCTTTTTCATTAATGGCTTTTTACTCAACGCAAAGCGAAGTTTTATGGATCCTTCAGCTTTCTGAGCGCTCTTTCGGCCGCCGATTCCTCGGCCCTCTTCTTGCTCCTCCCCGAACCTGTTCCAAGCAACCTTTTCCCGTGGTAAACTGCAGCCTGAAACCTGCTCTCCGGAGTTCCATGGCTCAGTTCCTCAACCCTGTAGACGGGGACGTCGCCGTCAAAACGGCCCTGGATGATCTCCTGCAGGAGGGATTTGGACCCTTTCAGACCATCACCCGGATTCGGAAAATCCCCCAGGACCAAAACGGTCGCTTTCCTGGCCGCATCCCAACCACCGTCCAGAAATACCGCGCCAAAAATCGATTCCAGCGCCTCGGCCGCCACCGTCCTGAAGGCAACACTTTCGGCGGACGCAAGGCTGGGCCCCGTAATGATGTGCTCAAGTATCCCTATATTTTCTCCCCTGTCGGCAAGGTTCTCCTTCCTGACAATTTCCGACCTGATGAAACTAAGGTCCCCTTCACCCCGTTGGGGGTAACGGGACATGAGAATCTGGGAGACGACAAGCTGAAGGACCGCATCACCAAGAAACTCCAACCGCTGATAGTCAGGGCCATCGGACCTGCCCTCGGATACGGCCGATGGGTGGGTCAAGGCCTGGGTCAGGAGCCTTCTGTCCCGGAAGCGATATCCCAGCCGGGCCTCAATTGATTTCACTGGAAACGAACCCTTCTATGGCCAGCCGCCATCCCGCCGGACCGGGGGCTGCGACCCTCTCGGCCGCAACCGCCGGGATTCCGGGCGAGTAGGTCGCATCCGGGCGCTGTACCAGAAAGGGCAGGTCCACGGCCTGAAAAAGACCGATGTCGTTTTCGCTGTCACCTATGCCCATGGAAATAATATCTCCGCACTTTCTGCGAAAAAGGTCCATCAGTATCCGGACCGCCTTCCCCTTGTCACAGCCACCGACCAGATGGTAGAAACGCCCTCCACGAATGACCGTCATCCCCCTGGACCGCGCGGATTTCATTAACGCATCCTGATCATAATCTCCATCGACGAGGAAAGGTTCGTCGAATTCACGCCTTTTGCTGTTTTCCAACTCCCGGCCCTGCAGCCCCGTCGTTGATGCTATCTCGCCATATGACATGTCCCCGTATACCCGAATGGATAATCCGAGTTCAACGGCCATATCCCTCAGGGCATTCCGCACATCACAAATCTTCCTGCCCAGGGAAATCCTCAACCCGATCTCCTCCCTGGAAGCCCCCTGGACCTTTCCGGGGAAGTAGTCTTCGGGGATAATGATTCCGCCGCCATTTTCAT
Source organism: Deltaproteobacteria bacterium (assembly GCA_013151915.1). Lineage (NCBI taxonomy): Bacteria > Pseudomonadati > Myxococcota > Myxococcia > Deltaproteobacteria bacterium. The sequence goes on along the minus strand of JAADHJ010000016.1, from coordinate 94,111 downwards.
AGATAAAGGGTCCTTTGATCCCGAGGATACCCATCCACCACCGTACCTCGGTCAAGGTTTTGCTGGTGACCGGCACAATCGCGATATTTCTCCTGAGCAGCATGTCCAGAGCGGGCAGAGCCATTCTGAATCCATAGGTATCATGGTCCAGGAGGGTGCCGTCCAGATCGGTAAACACAACGAACGTCATGATTGTTTTTCCACAGGCTTATAATGTGACAATTCCATGGAAAACACACCCCTTCCCTGGGTAACCGACCTTAAGGATGTAGTGTATCCAAACATCTCCTTGAGGGGCACCTTGGCCCTGACGACATCCACCTGGCCATGTCTGTCCGTGCCCTGTATCACCGCCCGCCTGGCATTGAGGCTTCCCATAACCTCACCCGTAAATTCACCCGGCGTTTCAACCTCCACCGACATGAAAGGCTCCAGAAGAACCGGGACACCTTCCCTTAAACACCTGTTAAAAGCGTTGACGGCGGCGGCACGGTAGGCAATGTCAGTGGAACGCTCATGGTTGTGGGCACAATCCAACAAGGTGGCTTGAATGTCAATGACCGGGTACCCGGCCAAGGCTCCGCTGGACGCCGCATCGTAAATACTCTGAGCGACAAGACCTTTGAATTCGGCCGGAACCTGACCGTCCGGGCATGCATCGACGTACTGGACCTTCCCCCCCCTTGGGAGCGGCTCCACTTTGAGGGTTATGGACACCTCGTGCTCTTTCCCGGCGATCTCCCTGGCAAATCTCTCCTGAGCCGTGACCTGCCGGGTGATGGTTTCGCGATATGACACCTGTGGCTTGCCCACCCTTCCTTCGACCTTGAAATCCTGAAAAAGTCTGTCGACCAGCACCTCCAGGTGAAGCTCACCCATGCCGCTGAGTATGACCTGACCTGTTTCCTCATCCACCTTGACGCCGAAACTGGGGTCCTCCTGGGCCAGCAGGGAAAGGACATCCATCATCCTCTCCTGGTCTTTCGCACTTTTCGGCTCGATGGCGATGAAGATAACAGGCTCCGGAAAGGAGAGTTCCTCCAGGACGATGGGAGTCTGTCCATCGCACAATGTATCCCCTGAACGGGCGTCCTTAAGACCCACCAGCGCAACGATGTCCCCGGCATCCATCTGTTGTATTTCCTCCCTGCGGTTGGCGTGCATCCTGAGGATTTTCAGGGCCCGCTCCACTTTCCCGGACCTGGCATTGAACATTTTCTCGCCGACCCGACGGCTCCCGGAATATACCCGAACGTAGTAGAGGTTGGGTCTCCCGGAGTAGGTCATGATCTTGAACATGAGGGCGCTGAAGGATTCATCAGGATCAGGAGCCCTGAAAATTTTCTCTCCCTTCCAGGTACCTGACACGGCCGAAAGGTCCAGAGGGGATGGGAGATAATCGACGATGGCGTCGAGCAGCGGCTGAACACCTTTATTCTTCAGGGAAGATCCAAACAGAACCGGGTAGAATTCCCTCCTGAGAGTCCCCCGGCGAACCGCCTCCATCACCAGGTCCCGGGGCACATCCTTTCCCTCGAGAAAAAGTTCCATTACCCTCTCATCGGACTCGGAAAGAAGCTCCAGAAGGGAGTCCCTACATGAAACTGCGTCTTCCCTCAGTTCTTCAGGCACCGGGGATCTAATGGGATTTGCCGTCTCGTCGTCTTCCCAGGTAATGAGTTCCATAGTCAGAAGATCCACGACGCCGGAAAACCCGGATTCCTCACCGACGGGCATTTGCAGAGGAAGGGGCGCAGCGTCAAGGATAGATTTCATCTCTTCAAGTGCTTTATTATGTTTTGCTCCTATCCTATCTAATTTATTAACGAATACTATACGAGGAACATGATATTTATCGGCCTGTCTCCAGACCTTCTCGGACTGTGGCTGAACACCGGCTACGGCACAGAAAATAACAACTGCGCCATCAAGGACACGGAGGGACCTCTCTACTTCGGCAGTAAAATCAACATGGCCGGGGGTATCAATGATGTTGATGAAACAATCCCGCCATCGGCAGGTTGTCGCGGCGGAGGTAATGGTTATACCCCGCTCCTGTTCCTGCGGCATCCAATCCATCTGGGTGGATCCATCATCCACCTCACCCATCCGGTGTATCTTGCCGGTGTAGAAGAGGATCCGCTCCGTTGTGGTGGTTTTACCTGCGTCTATATGGGCAATAACCCCGATATTTCGCAATCTTTCAACAGACAATTCAGATTTCACCTTAAAGATTATCCCTGGTAATGACGTAATTGGAGATAACCTGGCCATGGGAACCCGGAGGACCAAACCGCTTTCCGTTCAACTCGAAGAAGATTCCCCCGGCATTCCCGATCAGCAGAACAATGCTCTCATTCGCCCTCAGATGAACGACATCGCCGGGCCTCATCGTCGTCTCCCAGGGTGCGGACCCGTCCGTATGAATCCTCAGCCAGGTTTTTTCGACGGCATGAATAGCGAGGTCAAGATCCTGAAGCGCCTCCGACCGGCTGAGAGCCTGCTCATCGGTATCCATCGGGAGAAGATCGGCGGCAGCCTTCACCTTGCCCTGCTCACTCCTATCGGTCGGACGAACGCCACCGTTTCTCCCAAGGAGGAGATAGCCGCCGATCAAAAGGGTGACGAAAACGACTGAAGCTACGGCTGCCGGAAGGAAAACTCTCCGCGGGCCCCCATCGGCAGGGGGCGGCTCCTCAGGTTCCTCCTCAAAGAACCCCTCATCCAGCATATTGATAAGTTTCTGAGGATTGCGATTCAGTTCGGAGCAGATATTACGAATGTACCCGCGAATGAAAACGATGCCGGGAAGCTCGTCAAAGTCGCCATTTTCCAGTGCCGTGAGCTGCCTGACGCCTATCCTGGTACTTGCAGCCAGTGAATGCAGGTCCACCCCGGATTCTTCCCTGAGAAGCCTCAGATGTTCTCCGATCTCCCGATTCATCGGCGGCACACACTTTCAGCATTGATAAGATCGTAAAAAGTCCATCCATGGCTTTTTACTCAACGGAAAGCGAAAAATGTCATTTCCGCTTTCCTCACAAATCTTCGATTTGGGCGCCCTAAAGAGGGCGCGATGATGACTTCACAAGAAGTCATCATTATTGATAAGGTCGTAAAAAGTCCATCCATGGCTTTTTACTCAATGGAAAGCGAAAAATGTCATTTTCACTTTCCTCGCAAATCTTCGATTCATTTAATAAGATCCAGGTAGCCCCTGGCCAATTGCCCTTCAGCGCTTTTCTTGTCCACCAGTTCCAGGACCTTGTTAAACTCCTTTTTTGCGGCGCGGAAATCCTGCTCCTTATATAAGGCGATCCCCATATTCAACCTGGCATTGGCGTAATTGGGGTGGTTCTCTATGACTCCCGAGAGGATACGCTTGGCTTTATCGACATTTCCATCCTCAAGGTATATCCGTGCCATGGTGTTGGCCGACTGGGGCTCCTTCGGGTCAATGGCAAGCGCCCGCTGAAGGTATTCGATCGCCCTGCCCTTGTCGCCCTTTCTGTAGTAGGCCTTGCCGATAATTGTGAGAGCTTTCTCGGGTGTCTGGTATCCGATGGATTTCAGCGCCTTATTACAGGATTGGATGGCCTTATCCCACTGCCCTAATTTCAGATAAGCAAAACCCATGTTATTATAGGCGTCGGCATAATCCTTGTCGATAGCTACGGTCCGGTTGAACTGGACAATGGCCTCAGCGTATTCCTTTTTGGCAATGTCTACCGTTCCAAGCGCGAAATGGACCTCGGGATTACGGGGATTGAGACGCTCCGCTTTGCTCAGCTCGAAATCGGCCATTTCGATATTTCCCTTCACCAGATAATTGATACCTATCCGGAGGTGAAGATCAGCTTCCTGGATACCTACCGACTTTTTCTCCGGTGTGGAAACACAGGATGCAATAAAAACAGTAAAAAACAGCAGGAAAAGTCCGAGAAACACACTCTTCGGTCGGGTCAACACCTTATCCTCCTTGGAAATGGGTTTCTCACATCTGGTAGGATGGCTTTTTACTCCACGGAAAGCGAAAAATGTCATTTCCGCTTTCCTCACAAATCTTCGATTTGAGCGCCCCTTAAGCGGCGCGGTGATGACTTCTTACGAAGTCATCACATTTTGGACAGAAATCGGAGAATTCTTTCCGCATCAGAAAACTCTTCAGCTGCGGGAGAACCATGAGGGTCCGGCTCTGCCTTGACGACCTCGGCGATTTCCGGAGGTCGCTGTTCTTTCCCGGGATCCGGCCCCCCGGCGGAAACATCGTCCGAGGGGTTGATAAACGCCTTCTTGAGCATCTCGTCGAACTGATCTTCGGCAAAAACTATCTTTCCGTCCCCTCCGTCCAGGGTTCTTTTCAGCTCAACATCATTTTCCTCAGGGTCCTCTTCCGTCTCGGCAGCCCGGACGGGCTCCCCGGCCGACCCGGGTTCGATTTCCTCGCCAACAACATCTTCCGTTTCCACGGACAAGGGTTCCACAATCTGAATCTCTTCTAAAATATCATCACTTTCAACTTCCCCCGGTTCCGGATCCATCTCGGCGAGTTCATCCTCCGGGGAAAACAGGAACTGCTGACCCAGCCAGCCCATTCTGTTTTCGGCGGACATTGTCTCCCACCCTATGTCCTCAAGGATGGCCCCCATCTCCTCAACGAACTCCAGGGCTTCCGTCTCAACGTTTATTCTCTGCGGCGAAGGATAGGGATTTCCATCAAAACCGTAAAGGGCCCTGACCCCCGGCTCTGTCAGGTAGAAAACAATGTAGGTCGAGAGGTTTCCGCCGTCCTGGGCGGTTGCGATATATACCTCCGCCGGTTCAGAATGGTGTTCGCCCACTGAAACTTTAACCATGTTCATCCCGCGGTTGACCTTCACAAGGTCGTCGGGCAGGAAAGGAACCTCATCAAGCTCCGGTTTCAGCACGAACACAACAAACCTCCCTATGGTCTCAGGCGACCGGGCTATTAATACCAAATGGGTCAAGCAGGCGCAAGTCCCATCATGCGCAACTCACCGGAGCATATATCTTTTCCACCCTGAATAAATGTGTTAATTTGGGTGTGAGAGAAGCGGAAATGATACTTTTCGCTTTCCGTGGGGTAAAAAGCCACGAATGGACTTTATTACGACCCTGTCGATATTATCGTTCTGAAACACGACCTGAAAAACCATCATAAGGCAAGTGTAACCTTCTCCGGGCGCCACCCGGCCGGCAACCTCATGAATTTCAAAATCGGAACGAATGGGAGAAAGAGATGGCCAGAGAAAGCGACATCCTGATAATCGGCAGCGGGGTGGCGGGGCTCACGGCGGCCCTGAACCTGTCCAAGTTCGCCAGGGTAACGATTATTACCAAGAAGGAAGCGGATGACACATCAACATCCCAGGCCCAGGGAGGGATAGCGACCGTCCTGGATAGCGCGGACCGTTTTGAATACCACATAAGGGATACCCATACCGCCGGAGCGGGCCTCTGCCGCAGCGAGGCCGTGGAATCAATAGTGCGTGAGGGGCCCCAGGCCATCAGGGAACTGATCGATTTTGGCGCCAGGTTTAATGTTTCCGCGAAGGGCGAACTGGATTTGGGAAGAGAGGGAGGCCACTCCCACCGTCGCATCGTACACGCGGCGGACATGACGGGCAGGGAAGTTGAAAGGGCCTTGCTCCAGACCGTCCGCACCTCGGACCGTATCGACCTCCTGGAAAACCATACAGCGCTGAACCTGGTTACGGCCGGCCTTTCGGGAGGCGTGAAAGGGACGGATGCCACCCCTGAAAACAGATGCATCGGCTGCTACGTTCACAGTGCGGAATCCGGCGAGGTTATCCCCTGGTCCGCCCGTGCGGTAATCCTTGCCAGCGGGGGATCCGGGAAGGTTTATCTGTACACCAGCAATCCCGAGGTGGCCACCGGCGCCGGTGTGGCCATGGCCTACCGTGCGGGCGCCGATGTGGCGAACATGGAGTTCATTCAGTTCCATCCCACATGCCTTTTCCATCCTGAGGCGAAATCATTCCTCATCAGCGAGGCCGTTCGAGGCGAAGGGGCCGTCCTCCGAACCATGGACGGCGAGGCGTTCATGGAGAGGTACCATCCCATGAAAGACCTTGCGCCCCGTGACATTGTCGCCAGGGCCATCGACTCCGAACTCAAGAAGAGCGGGGACGACTACGTCCTGCTGGACAGCACCCATAAACCGGCGAAACAGATCATGGAACGTTTCCCGAACATTTATGAAAGGTGTCTCCAACTCGGGTACGACATGACGAAGGAGTCCATTCCGGTTGTCCCGGCGGCGCATTATACCTGCGGCGGGGTCCTGACCGACATGGACGGAAAAACAACCGTTCCCGGGCTTTTCGCCTGTGGTGAGGTGGCCTGCACCGGTCTGCACGGCGCCAACCGTCTCGCCAGCAATTCGCTGCTGGAAGCCGTTGTCATGGCGGACCATATAGCCGATGCCCTGAAAAGGGACTGGGGGGCAATCTCTTCGGCTCCTATGCCCCACATCCCTGATTGGGACCCGGGTGACGCGGTGGATTCCGACGAACAGGTGGTCATTACACACAACTGGGACGAGATCCGCAGGACCATGTGGAACTATGTGGGGATCGTCCGCACCAACCGAAGGCTGGAGAGGGCCAAGCACCGGATCGATCTCCTCCAGCGGGAGGTTGATGAATATTACTGGAACTTCCGCATCACTCGCGAGCTCATAGAGTTGAGAAATCTGGTCACCGTGGGCTCATTGATTGTGCGCTGCGCTATGGCAAGGAAGGAAAGCCGGGGGCTCCATTTTACCCTGGACTATCCTGAAAGCGACGACAGCCTGAAGTTCGACACGATCATCAACAGGAAGAACGAGGAGACCAGGAGATGACGGATGGCAAACGGCCGAAGACAGCGGATCACCCGGACAGGTTGTCCGACATCAGATCTTCCATCGACGAAATAGACGTCCGGACCATTGCGCTTTTTCAGGAAAGGGCGGAGCTCGCCATAAAAGCGGGGGAGATAAAAACCTCCCTGGGGCTGCCGATCCATGATTCCGTGAGGGAAAAGAGCATCCTGGACACCATCGTCAGATCTGCGTCCGGCCCGCTGTCCACCGACTCCCTCCAACGGATTTTCGAGACGGTCATCCGGGAATGCCGGGCCCTGGAGGAAAAATCGTAGGAGAAAGGACGGAACAGTCAGACCAGCCCTGCGCCCTATTGTGTCAGAATCATGGTCACGCTGTACGTTTTGGTGCCCCTCTCCATTTTGAGAGCGACTTCCGAACCCCACTCCATGGCCTTGAACCGTGTCTGGAAGGCCTTCAAATCGGGCGTATCATGGCCGTTTACACCCAGCACGAGATCGCCGGGCTCGATTCCGGCCCTGTCCGCCTTGCTGTATCTGACCACTGCCGTCACGAGGACCCCTCGTTCATATCTGTATCCAAGCCTGGAGGCCACATCCTCGGTCAACTCCTCTACGGAAAAACCCAGCGCCGTTCTCAGCCTTACCGATGAATCCTGGGGACGGGGGGGGAGGAAGCCTGCCTTGACCATGATCGTAATGGGAATCCCTTTTCTGATAACAACCACCGGCACCTTCTCATCGACAGGGAGCAGGCTGACAACGGTGTAAAAGATATTCACATCCGGGACATCCCTCCCCCTGACCCGGGCTATAAGATCTCCACGAACGATACCGGCCTTTTCCGCTACACTTCCCGGGATTACCTCGTTTACAACAACCCCTCTTCTATCTCCCGCTCCCAGGGCGTCAATGAGGTTTCCGGTAGCCTCCTGTACGCGCAGGCCCAGATCTGTACGGACGACCTTTCCAGTCTTCAGAAGGCTCTCCAGGATCGTCTTGACCATGTTTGACGGGATGGCGAATCCGATCCCCTGGTACCCCCCGCTTCTGCTGAAGATGGCGGTGTTGATTCCAATTACCTCGCCCTGAAGGTTGATAAGCGGTCCTCCGCTGTTCCCGGGGTTAATGGCGGCGTCCGTCTGGATAAAATCCTCCAGGTCGGCAATTCCCACGTTGGCCCTTCCCTTGGCACTGACCACACCCACCGTCACGCTCTTACCCAGGCCGAACGGGTTTCCAATGGCAACGACCCACTCACCTACTTCAAGGGAGTCGGAATCCCCCATCCGTGCGCTGGGATAGGACCCCCGGGGCAGCTTCAGGACGGCGATATCGGTCCGGGGGTCACTTCCGACAACACTGGCCTCGATCTCGGTCCGATCCTGGAGCGTGACCTTGATAAGATCGGCTCCTTTTATTACGTGGTTGTTGGTGAGGACAATCCCTTCGGGCCTGACGATGACACCGGAACCCAGGGAAAGCTGGACCATCCTCTCATCGGGGGTCCGGAAGAAGCGCCTGGTAAAATCATCACCAAAAAATTCCCTGAAAGGCTCCAGCATGTCCCCAAAACCGTGATCGCCCAGTGAGGCAGGCCCACCACCCTTCCGAAAGGTCTTGATATTGACAACCGACGGCGTGACGTCCCTGGCTATCCGAACGAAAGCACGGCTGGTATTTTTCAGGGCGAGGATTTCGTCGTTCTGTACATCGGCTGAGGCGGACACGGTTTTTCCGGTCAGCAACACCAGTGTCAGTGTAAGTATTATGAAGCCGGGAAATTTCTTTAGAGTCGGCATGAGGCCCCTCTCAGCTGAAAAAATCTGAGCCGCTGAGGCCCTCTTTTTCCAGGTACGCCCTAAGATTCTTCATGATTCTGGCCTCCAACTGACGGACTCTCTCCCGGGTAATGCCAAGTTTGTCGCCAATTTCCTGCAGGGTGTAAGGATCGTCCCGCATCCATCGGGAGGTGAAGATTTTTCTGTCCCTTTCGGAGAGAGCTGCGACGAACTCCGAAAGTTTTTCGAGATAGATGGTTCTCGCCTGAACATCCGCTACGATCTCGTCCGCTCCCGGTTCCGGGGACGGAATTGCGTCCAGCATGGTAAACCCGCTTTCCGCGTCTCCCCTGGCGGCCTCCATGGACACGTCCCCGCCGCTCAGCCGCTGGGTCATCTCCTCGACCTCCGACTCCTTGACCTGGAGGGATTTGGCCAGGGCCTTTGTGTCCGGTTCTATGCCCATCTTTCTGAGTCTTTCCCTCTCCTTTCCCATCTGAAAATAAAGGGTCCTCTGGGCCTGGGTGGTCCCAAGCTTCACCATCCTCGTATTGTTCATTATGTAACGGATGATATAGGCCCTGATCCACCAGGCGGCGTAGGAGGAGAATCGCACACCCCGGTAGGGGTCGTATTTCTTCACCGCCTGCATCAGGCCGACGTTTCCCTCCTGTACAAGGTCGATGATCTCTTTCCAGAGCCTGCGGTATTCCATGGCGATCTTGACGACCAGTTTAAGATTGGATGTGACCAGGCTGTAGGCCGCATCGATATCGTTTTCCTCGTGATAACGGATGGCGAGCGCCTTCTCCTCCTCCCGGGTGAGAACAGGGTAATGCCTGATATCGTTGTAAAATGCGGAAAGAGGATCATATCGAACCGGGCGATCCGATGGCGTGGACCCCTTCTTGATGGCCGCTTTCTTCTTCAGGTCTTTCCCTGACGGCAATATCTCCACGGGTTTGACGGCCTTACCGGCCTTTTTTGACCCGGACCCTCTCCCGCGGGTCTTTTTCTCAGCCATCGACGCCTCCCGCCGCGGACGCCGTCAACTGCCCGCAGGCGGCGCCGATGTCCTCTCCACGGCTCCTTCTGACCGTTGCGAGCAGGCCCGAACCGCCAAGCAGGTTTTGAAACCACTCCATGCGCTCATAGTCAGGGGCCGAAAACCCCGCTGAGGTCCTGTTGTAGGAGATGATGTTGACCTTGGCGGGTATGCCATGAAGCAGTTTCACCACCATCGCGGCATCTTCCGGACGGTCGTTGACACCCGATATCAGGACGTATTCAAAGGTGATCCTCTGCCGGGGACGCCGCGGAAATTTACGGATCGAGTTCATAACCGTCCTGAGAGGATATTTTCTGTTGACAGGCATAATCGCGCTTCTGGTCTCGTCGTCCGCCGCATTGAGTGAAAGAGCCAGATTAACACCAAGGTCCGCCCTTCCCAACCGGCGGATACCCGGCACCCAACCACAGGTGGAAACCGTAACCCTTCTTGGGCTGAAATCAAACCCTCTCCCGTCAAGAATAACACCAAGGGCGGGGATGAGTGATCCCAGGTTTAAAAGAGGCTCGCCCATCCCCATAAATACCAGGTTTCGAAGGAAACGCCTGTCTCCAAGATACCGGATGGCATATACGATCTGGGCCAGAATTTCGCCCTGGGAGAGATTCCTCCTGAAACCCTGGGCTCCGCTTTCACAGAACCCGCAACCCATTCCACAACCGGCCTGTGTGGAAATACAGAGGGTATTATGGCCGTCTTCAGGTATAAGAACGGATTCTATGAGTTCGCCGTCGGCCAGCCGGTACAGGAATTTAAGGGTTCCATCGGCTGCCCCAACACTTTTTTGCAGGGACATGGGCTTCAGGTCCATGGAAGCCGAAAGGGATTCCCTGATGTCGCCCGGCATGTCTGTCATCAGGGAAAAGTCATCCACCGCCATCCTGTAGACCCACCTGAGCACCTGTTCGACCCTGTAGGCCCGCGGATCCATCTTACCGATGGTCGCTTCAAGCTGGTCGAATGTTTGATCGAAAAAATTTTTCATCTGGATTTTCACTTCGAATGAATCTCTATCTCCGGGAAGAAATACGGTATCTCGTAGGCAGCGGATTCCGGGGAATCGGACCCGTGGACAATATTCCGTTCAATACTGTCGGCCAGATCCGCGCGGATGGTTCCAGTCGCCGCTTCGGCCGGATCCGTTGCGCCCATGATATCCCTGACGGTCTTTATGGCGTTGCCGCCTTCAAGGACAAGGACGACGATGGGACCGGAGGACACGTAATCAATCAGTTCCCCGTAGAAAGGTCGAGCCCTGTGGACGATATAAAATCCTCCGGCCTGTTCGGGGGAAAGGTGAACCATCTTCATGGCGAGGATACGCATACCGGCGCCTTCAAACCGGGTCAGGACATTCCCGATGACGCATTTCTCCACACCGTCCGGTTTTACGATCGAAAGTGTTCTCTCCTTCATTTACCCCGTTCTCCTTTCATCTCGACCTTCTTCATCGACAACCTCGTAGAAAGTCTCTCCGGTTCCACCCCCGCCCCGGGATGCACGCTTAGCGCACATCCTGTCTGAACATGGGGGAATTCTTTTAAACTACCGTAAAATAACAGTTCCTTTTTCTTATCCACAGAAAATGTGGATAAGTCGTGGAAAACCCTGTGCACAGGTGAGGCCACCTCACCGTTCATCAAGGTTTCCTCCAAGTTGCACAACTTTTAGGCATATTGGTTACCCCTTATAAATCAAGCAGTTATGGCGAATAGTGCTTCTTGTACCATCTTCGGCCCCCGAGACCACAGGGTAAATACCACCCATGCGGACCTCTCCCTTTTCCGATGTTGACAACCTCGCAAAAAGTCTCTTCCTGATGGACTCTTTGCGGGTCCATCAATGTTTTCATGTTGATAAATCATCAACCTGAAGATGCCCGGCCCAACCTGCCGGCCCAGAAAGCCTGCATCTGTTCCGCCAGCCTCTCAGAGAGTTTCCCCCCTGCGGAAAAAAGTTCGTTTGAGGCCTCCCGGGCCTGTGCCATCAGCACCCTGTCCCTGATGGGGTGCGCATATCTGAAATCCGGCATCCCCGACTGCCTGACACCCAGAAAGTCCCCGGGCCCGCGTATGCGCAGGTCCTCCCTGGCAATTTCAAAGCCGGAGGATAACCGCTCCATCGCCTGGATCCTTTCCCTGCCATCCACCGACACGTTTTCGCCGACCATGAGTATGCATTGGGAAGGATGTTCTCCTCTACCCACCCGGCCTCTCAATTGATGGAGTTGGAACAGTCCGAACCGTTCAGCGTGTTCAACAACCATCAGAGAGGCGTTCGGGACATCGACCCCGACCTCGATGACCGTTGTAGAAACGAGAATATGATAATCCCCGCGAAGGAAGGACTCCATGACCTCCTCCTTCTCCCTGGAGGACATGCGCCCCGTGAGAAGCCCTACCTTTAGATTTGGAAAGATCCGCTCGCTGTATTCCCGGGCCATCTCCGTTGCCGCAAGGAGGTCCAGTTTCTCCGACTCTTCAACCAGGGGATAGACGATAAAGACCTGTCGATTTTCCCGGACCTCCCGGGCAATGGAAAGATGCAGCCTGGCCCGGTCCGACTCGGTAAAAATATGTGTCTGAACGGGACTCCTGCCGGGAGGAATCTCGTCGATTGTCGAAATGTCCAGATCCCCGTACACAACAAGGGCGAGGCTCCTGGGAATTGGTGTGGCTGTCATGACCATAAAATGCGGCGCGCGGCCTTTTTTTCTCAGGGCCAATCTCTGCATGACGCCGAACCGGTGCTGCTCATCCACCACAGCCAGTGCGAGAGAATGGAAGGAAACCCCTTCCTGCACCAAAGCGTGCGTCCCGACAACCAGGGGAATCTCCCCCCTGAAAACCCTGTCTCTCAGGTCGGCGCGTTTTTTCGCGGAAAGGCTGCCGGTAAAAAGCGCAACCGGTATATCAAGATCCCGGGCCCACGCCGAAACATTTCTGAAATGCTGATCCGCGAGGACCTCAGTCGGGACCATCATCACCGCCTGGTGTCCGGCGGAAACGCACCTGAGCATGGCGAGAAAAGCAACGACCGTCTTCCCCGACCCTACGTCACCTTGAAGAAGACGGTGCATTGGGACAGGACGGGACATGTCCGCGTTAATCTCATCCAGTGATCTTTTCTGGGCAGCCGTCAACCTGAAGGGAAGTCGGCGCAGAAAGCGATCCGCAATAGCGCTATCATCCAGGAGGGGTATTCCCTCCCTCGCTTTCAACTCCTCCCTTCGGCAAAGCATCCCCATCTGAAAAAAGAGCAGCTCATCGAACTTTATCCTGGAATGATATGGGCTGTCGCCCCGGTTCAGCGCCTCTACGTCCACTCCTTCCGGAGGAAGATGGAGGGACCATACCGATTCGGAAAGAGCGGGCAGGGAATACCTTTCCAGTATACCGGCAGGTATGGAATCTTCCAATCCGGTCCCCATCAACTCCAGGGCGCCCAGGGCCGCCCGGCGTATCACATGTTGGGACACCCCCTCGGTAAGAGGGTATATGGGCACAACGCCCGGCTCGTTCCCATCCTTCGCTGAAACCAACTCGGGATGGTGCATTTCCACGGTACCTGCGAAGATGTCAACCCTTCCAGTGGCAATGATCTCGCAGCCCGGAGGGAAATTTTTCTCCAGGTTTCCCCTTAGCCACCTTCCATACCGGAACCATTTGAGAATCAGAAGGCCGCCCCCGTCGGAGACCATCATCTCAAGGGTCGCCATTCTCCGGTAACGCCGCTCACTGACGGAAAGAACCTGCGCCCGCACGGTCGTAGTCTCGCCGGCTCTCAACGATGTTATGGATTGCGGATTTCTTCTGTCCTGGTATGCTCTGGGAAAAAAGAAGATCAGATCCTCAACGGATTCGACCCCAAGAGACCTGAACCGCCCAGCAACCTTTCCACCTACCCCGCTAAGAACGGTAAGAGGGGTTTTCTGATCGGTCCCGTGCATCACCTCCGGATCAAGGGGATCTAGCCGTTGTTCCCGGAGATGGCGCCATTGAGCTCATCAAGGAGTATATCGAGATCCACCCCATGGGCAACGGCCCCGTATTCAACGGACTCGGCCTCAGCGCCAAGGCATCCGAAACACTGCATGTCGTACTTTCTAAAAACCTTGATCGTATCGGGGTAGGCCCGAAGGACCTCGTTAAATGTCATATCCTTCGTAATTTTCGCCATTTTCCCGCCCTTTCATGAAATGCGGATCTTGCTTTTTAGAGGGGATTATGTTAGCAATCCAAATCTTTTACCGCAAGTTTTTTCATTTAAATAATTTACCCCGGAGGGCATCATGGCACGAACATGCGACATCTGCGGCAAGGGGCCTATGGTTGGCAACAACGTAAGCCACGCACACAACAAGACAAAGAGACGATACCTTCCAAACCTGCAGTCGGTGAGGATCAGGGAAAACGGCGCAGTCAGGAAGGCCATGGTCTGTACCCGCTGCATACGTACCGGCAAATTCGAGAAAGCCGTTTAGGACACCTTCAACCTGGAAACAGGTACCTGGAACCCAACGTTCAACGTGATAAAAAACGTTCAATGTTCAAAGTTCAACGGAATGAAGAACGTTCAAGGTTCAACGTTCAAGGTTCAACGTTCAAGGTTCAACGTCCAAAACCCATTTACCACAGCGTGACCACTCCCAGGTCACACCACCCTTCGACGCACTCCGCTTGCTCAGGACAGGCAGGGTTATTACACAGGGTAAAACCAAAGATCAGTAGTTTTAAACCTTATCTTAACCTCTTTTAAACCCTGTGGAGCAGCCTTTAAGCGGCTGCACTGTGGTGAAATAACGCGCCCTGTCGCGGCAAGCTGCTCTTTAACCCAAAGTTTTAAGGTTTTATCCGCTTCCGGTGTTTGCCTTATCCCTTTGAATCATCCGGGAAATGAGTACCTGGATGTGGAGTGGATCATACCCCACCATTCGTCATCGCGAGCCGTAACCCATGCGAAGCGATCCCATAGCGGCCGGAGGATGCCGTGACAAGCTTTTCAGCTCCGCACGGGATTGCCGCGTCACTCTCGTCTGCCTCGATGCTCCTCGCAATGACAGCAAAATAATAATATAAGGTGCGCATTAACCGGATGAACCATCCCTTTAATCCCCTTCATCCCTGTTAAATCAGAATTTTCGCTGCGGCTCCCCATGGTCGCCCTACGGGCTATGGCGGACAGGTCGTATAAGTTTCAGCTTCCGCTTTTCCCCTCTGGACCCTGGACTCTGGACTCTGGACTCCGCGACTCTGGACTGATTTTACCCCTGTTGAACTTTGAACGTTGAACGTGCTTCACCCTATAGCCTGCTCTACCCCGTTGAACCTTGAACGTTGAACGTTGAACGCTCTTTAATTATTTATCTTGAAATCGCGGCGATAGCCGCGATCTCGATCTCCGCTCCCATGGGAAGCCCTGCCACCTCCACCGTCACCCTCGCCGGAGGATTTTCCGGGAAAACACCTTGGAAGAATTCGTTGACGGTTGAAAACCGGCGCAGGTCGGTCATATATACGTCCAGCCTCAGAACCCGTTCGATACCGCTTCCAGCCTCATTGAGAACCGCCTTCAGATTCCCGAGGGCCCTCCCGGCCTGCTCGGTAATGTCCCCTTCCACGAGCTTTCCGCTTTCCGGATCCAGGGGGATCTGGCCTGCGGTAAATACCAGGTTTCCCAGCACGGTTCCCTGGCTGTAGGGCCCGATGGCCGCCGGGGCATCCTTGGTTTGGATTATCTTCCTTTTCATTACGCTCCTCCTGAGAGAATCAGGTTCAAGGTTCAAGGTCAAAAGATCAAAAGTTCAAAGGTTCAACGGTTCAACGTTCAAAGGTTCAAAGGTTCAAAGGTTCAAAGTTCAAAGGTTCAAAGGTTCAACGTGCCCAGGTGCAGTCAGGACATGGGTTACGGAAGGTTTGGTCATTGCGCTTGTCACACCATAGCCCATAGGGCGAAGGCAGGAACAGATTCCATGGGACAGGCGCAATGACATCTCTTTGCTTCCACATTGAACGTTGAACGTTCTTTATCCCGTTAGACGTTGAACTTGTTTTACCCTATAGCCCATCGCCTGTTCTACCCCGTTGAACATTGAACGTTGAACCTTGAACGTTGAACCTTGGACTTTGGACTTTCTTCATTCCGTTGAACATTGAACGTTCTTTATCCCGTTAGACGTTGAACCTGTTTTACCCCTTCACTTGGCCTTGATCCTTTGCACCGAAATGACCCCTTTAACGGCCTCGAGGCTTTTCAGGAGACCCTGGAGCTGCCTCAGGTCCTCCACCTGGATCTCGAAGATGTTCTCCGCCCTGTAATCCGACATTGTTTTGATATCGGCGTGGGTAATATTGATATTCCTGGAGGAAATTACGGCTGTCATCTCAGCCAGAATTCCCCTTTTATCCTCCGAGTACACCTTGATCCTGACAAGTCTCGGGACCTTGGCCTTGGTGTCCCAATTGATCTTTACCATCCGGTCATGGTCGTACCCTTCGGCAACGACATTGGGACAATCCACCGTGTGGACGGATATCCCTCTGCCGCGTGTTATGATGCCCACAACCTCATCTCCGGGAAGGGGATTGCAGCAGTTGGCGAATCGGACCATAAGTTCATCGACTCCATCGACCACAATCCCGTCTTTTTGCGCCCGGTCCTTGGCCTGTTTGACCCTGGCCTTTACCTCCTCTTCATGACCGAGCATACCGTCGATTTGCTCCGCCGGGAATAGTCTGCCGAGGATCTGTCTTGGGGAATATTTTCCAAACCCAACCGTGGCGATCAGGTCCTGTACCCTGTGAAACCCGAACGCTGAAGCGACCTTTTCAAGCGCATCGGTTTTGAGCACCTTCTTGAGGCTTGTGCCCATCTTCTTGAGTTCGCGGTCCAGCAGTTCCTCCCCTATCCCCAGGCTCTTTTCCCTTTCCTCCTTTTTAATAAAACTGCGGATCTTGGACTTGGCACTGTTTGTCACTGCAATCTTCAGCCAGTCCTTGCTCGGCTTGTGATTTTTCGATGTGGTGATTTCGACCATGTCCCCGTTCTTCATTTTGTACTTCAGGGGAACAATACGGCCGTTGACCTTGGCCCCGACACACCGGTGACCAATGTCGGTATGTATACTGTAGGCAAAGTCGATGGGGGTAGCGCCATGGGGAAATTCCTTGACCTGTCCCTTCGGGGTAAAGACATACACCTCGTCAGGGAACAGATCAGTACGCACCGTCTCCATCAGTTCCCTGGGATCCTCCAGATCCCTCAACTCCTCCAGGATATGTTTAAACCAGGTAAATCGTTTGATATCCCTGTCCGGAACGAACTGTTCGCCGGCCTTGTACCGCCAGTGGGCGGCAATCCCGTCCTCGGCTGTCCGGTGCATGTCCCAGGTGCGGATCTGAACCTCCATCTGCTCGCCGAAGGGACCGATGACCGTGGTGTGAAGGGATTGATAACGATTCGACTTCGGAACACCGATGTAGTCCTTGAATCTTCCCGGGATCGGTTTGAACATTGAATGAATGATCCCCAGAACACCGTAACAGTCCCTGACCGTGTTCACGAGTATCCTGAAGGCAATGAGATCGTATATCTGTTCGAAGGTCAGGCCCTGGGCCTTCATCTTGCTATGGACACTGTACAGGTGTTTTGTCCGCCCCGTCACCTCACCTTCGATGTTATGGTCTGCAATGGCCTTTTTCAGGATCTTGATGGCTTTCCTGATGTACGCCTCATACTCTTTGCGCCTGGCATGGACCTTGGCCTTCAGGGTCCTGTAGGCCTCAGGATGGAGATATCGGAATGAGATGTCCTCCAGGTCCACCTGTATCCAGGAAATACCGAGCCGATTCGCCAGGGGCGCGTAGATATCCATGGTCTCCCTGGCAATCTTCACCTGTTTTTCCGGACTGAGGTATTCAAGGGTTCGCATGTTGTGGAGCCGGTCTGCAAGCTTCACCATGATGACCCGAATGTCCTTGGCCATTGAGATGATCATCCGCCGAAGGTTTTCCGCCTGCGCATGCTGCGTAGTCGCGAATTCCAGCCGGCTGATCTTTGTCAGGCCCTCAACCAGAAAAGCGACCTCCTCACCAAAATGGCGCTTGAGGTCTTCAGGGGTAATCTCCGTGTCCTCGACGGTATCGTGGAGCAGCCCCACCACGATAGTGGTTACATCCATCTTCATCTCGGTCAGAATCGCCGCAACCTCGATGGGATGGATAAGATATGGCTCCCCCGATTGGCGGACATGCCCCGCATGGGCCTTGGCCGAAAAAACGTAGGCCCTGTTGATCAGTTCCAGGTCCGCTTTCGGGTTGTAGCTCTGGACCCGATCAAGTATGTCGCCCAGCCTTATCATCTGCTTGGTCTCTGTGAATTCCCCACACGCGTGAAAAATCCCCGTCCGTAATTCTGGCGGGGATACAGTTTGGGAAGCGGGTTGAAAGGGGTGGGGATCAGGTAGCCTGAGAACCGTCGGCTGATGCTGTGTTCAGGCTGTTCATTCCGCCTTCTCCCTCTGCCTCGGCCTCCTCCATGGCCTCCCTCCGTGCTTTCTCTCTCCCGATTCTTGCCTCCTCACGAATACGCTCCATCTCCTCCATGGTAGCCGGGACAAGAAGGCCGTCGGCCAGTTCCTTAAGAGCCACGATTACCGGTTTCTCGTCTTTGTCAATCTGAATCAAAGGTTTTTCCCCGGCGATGAGTTCCCTGGCTCTGGCAACAGCCATCATTGTCAACTCGAATCGATTAGGGTGCTTTTTAAGGGAATTTTCAAGGATTTTTAAATCCATGCTGTTATCTACCTCCGTGGTTAGACTTCGTTAGTTGCACGCCTGGATACCCGGCAACGTTCGGCCGTTACGATAGAACGCATGGCATGAAACGCATCCTCCAGATTATCATTTCGAATAGCATAATCATAATAAGGTATTAAGGCAAGCTCATCGACCTCCGCGGCAAGGCGCCTGTTTATCTGTTCGGGTGATTCGGTCCCCCTTTTTCTGAGCCTCCTTTCAAGCTCGTCCCTTTCCGGAGGTACAACGAAAACCAGTATGGCTTCCGGGAAGCGTTCCCGGATCTGTTGTCCCCCCTGCACGTCTATATCCAGAAGCGCATCCTTCCCCGCTCCGGTTATCCGGTCGATCTCCTTCCTGCCGGTACCGTAGGATCTCCCATGGACCTCAGCCCACTCAACAAAACCTCCCTCTCTCCTGATACGTTCGAATTCTTCCACAGATACAAAATGATAATCTGAACCGTCAACCTCCCCCTGCCTGGGTTCCCTGGTGGTATGCGATATGGAAAGGACGATCCCGGACAAGGAGGCGATCAACCGTTTGGCAATGGTGGACTTACCTCCGCCGGACGGGGAGGAGATAACGAAAAGTATCCCTTTTCCCTCCCGTCCGTTTTCATCCGGGTAAATCTTCATGGCCGGCAACCGGCCCTGGAACGTCTTATCACCGTAAGACCTCCATGCTTTAACATTATTCTATGTTCTGGATCTGCTCGCGGATTTTTTCCAACTCCGATTTGAAATCAACTATGAGGGAGGACACACCCATTATCCCCGCCTTGGAACCGATGGTGTTTATCTCGCGCTGTATTTCCTGAATGATAAAATCCAGCCGTCTCCCCACGGCCCCTCCGGCACGGAGTGTATCCGTCATGGCGTCCAGATGGGTAGAAAGGCGGGTCAACTCCTCCGAAACGTCCACCCTTTGAGCCAGAATGGCCACTTCGGCCTCAAGCCTCTGGGGATCAATCCTACCGTTGAGTTCGATGCCCTCCATGAACTCCGTGATCTGACGCCTTGATCTCTCAGGTACGGAACGGGCGAGTGGATTTATCCGGTCCATGATCTCCCGCATGAGGGATATTCTCGGCTCAAGATCCTCCACAAGCGCCTTTCCTTCCTCCTCCCTATGGGAAACAAGCTGGTCAAGGGCACCCCTTGCGGCATTTTCAATGGCCTCCGCAGTACTCTCCCGGTCCCCGTCATCACCCGGCCTTATGATATCGCCAAAAGCAAGGAGATGTTCCAGGCCAACCCTGTCATCGACTATTTCCGCTACGTCCGCCAGGAACCTTGCGATCTCCTTCGCCCGCTCAATATCCACGGTCAGGCCGGATAGACCCCCCTTAATGGAGACAAAAATTTCCACCTTGCCGCGTGAAAGCTTTTTTCGCACCATCTGCCGGATACCGGGGTCCAGGTAGAGATATTCCCTTGGTGCCTTGAACGAAAGGTCCAGGAAACGGTGGTTAAGGGAACGGATTTCCACCGTTACACTGCCATTGGAGGTGTCGTACACATCCCGGCCGTAGCCGGTCATGCTTCGCAGGCTATTGGGCTTGATTGTCATTGGTCGTTTCCCCAATCCTTCGCTTCATGGAGTGTCTCGCGGCCAGGAAAAATTCCATCGCCCAAACATCCCGGTAATCAGGATATGTCCAAGGCAACGGTTCCATCCTACCCCCTTTAAAAACAAGCGCCAGTTCGGCGTAAATACCCTTCGAAAGGTAGATCCGGTGGTAGTAGGGCTTGGTGGTGGCCAGCACCAGGGAATCCAGGGTCAGCAGGCCTGGATCAAGGTTAATCCACCGCTTTCCTCCGCTGGAACAGGTCCGCTCCAGATGATTGGTCGCCAACTTGGCCTCCTGAAGACCTCCCATGGGAAAAGGATCCGTGAAGACCCAGAAACACCTGCTTATTCCAGCGCCCATCTCCCATTCGTAATAGTGGGTGTACCGATCGAATGGTACCGTTCCGGACTCCTCCCGGATGGACCCGAACAGGCCGTTGAGCCTGTCCCTCACGACATCCAGGGCTCCGGCGGCGGACCAGAGGACCCCCATAGTCAGCCGGCCATGAGACGGAACCGTCTCAGTTCCCACCTGTATCCTTTCCTTTACCCCCGGCCTTGATGGCCTCGAGTTCATCCTCAAGCTTCTGGATTCTTCCGGTGTAGTAGTGTTCCAGCTGATATTGGCTCTTTAATACCCTCTCGACCTTGCTTCTGATCAGGGCCTCCATACGTCTTCCCTCTGCCCTGATTTTTTTCTCTGTCTCCTTCAGAGCGATACGCGCCTGAGCATTCCTGTGCATCCGGACGATTGTATTCAGTGTGTCGGAATTAACAGGCTCCGAGACAGTGTGATGAAAGTCGGCGGAATCCCACCCATGGAGGGAGGGACTTTCGGTGATGTGCACCCTGGTGGTGGATTGGATTCCCAACACCTTTTCCACGAGCCAGGAAGCCGCAGGTGGAGCCAAATCACGCAGTTGATCGGTAAGCAGCAGGATGTCCGGCACCGTTTCCTCAAGGAAGGAGATCATGGATTTGGCGTCCTGAACGACCTTGAAAGTGCAGCCTTGCCGGTCGCAAAAGGCCGCAACCTCGGGAAGAAGGTCCTTGTCATCCCCTGCAATCAGAAAAAAAAGGCCTTTAGCGAGGTTTGCCCCATCATCAAAGGCAGGCTTTTCAGGGGCCGGCCGGTCATATACCGCCTCGGCCATTTTATATAAGGTGTCGAGAAATTCCGTGATCTGGAAAGGTTTGTCCAGATACTCGTCAACGCCGTATTCCTTCTCTATCTTGCCCTTGTATTTGTACTTTTTGTACACCGCCGTGAGGATCATCACCTTCGTGGATTCGCCGGATTCCTCCTTTATTTTCCTGCACAGTTCAAATCCGTGCAGCTTGGGCAACATCGCGTCTGAAACCACCAGATGAGGTCTTTCACTCATAAAGATATCGTACCCCTGCCGGCCATCCCTGGCCGTCAGAACCTGAAATCCCTCTTCCTTGAGTATCTGTTCGAGCAGAAGAATAATTTCCCGTTCGTCATCGACAATGAGAACCTTCATGCCGGAGTACTTACCGGAAAACGATTTTTTGTGCGGAGCGGCTTCCGCCCCCGCCTTTCCGCCTTTTCCCAGCCTTTCACACATCTGTGCGGCCATGACGGCAAACCGCTGTTCCCCTGAAGCGCTCTCCAGCATGGAAATGATGGTCAGGGCCTGTTCCGAATGGCCATCTCTATCCAGTTCCTTCGACAGAGAAAACAACTCCTCCATATCATATTTTTTCCCATGGCTCTCTTTTATAAGGCGCCCTATCGACTCAAGTGCGGCATTGTTCTCCGGATCAACCTTCAGTGCCCTCAGGGCAAGATCGTACTCCTCAGACGATTTGCCCATACCGGAGCTCAGGGACGCGGCCCGCATATAGGAATGGGAGGCGTGAAAAGGCATACCCGCCTCTTTATTCAGGTCCGCAAACTTTATCCATTCATCGATATTTTCCGGATCAGAGTTGGTTATCTTGTCGTATACCGAAACCGCCATGAGAAGTTTTCCGTCCCGCTGGTATATATCGGCAAGGGAACGGTATACGCCGACCGCCGATTCCGTATCTTCCATTTCCAGGTAAAGATCGGCCAGCAGATAATGCGAGTCATGATTTTCCGGAAAATCGCGGATCAGTTTCTTCAGGGATGCCACGGCCTTATTGATATTACGGGACAGACTTCTCCTGTCCGCAAAGAGCTTGGCCGAGGACAGAAAGTGTTTCGAGGCAGCAACCCTGTCGCCCTTCTGAAGATACAGCCTCCCAAGGCTGTTGTGCAGGTCGGGCCGGTTGGGGTTTTTCCTTATCTGCCTGAGTAGATCCTGTATTCTGTCCATGATATCATCCATCCCTACCCCGGGCCCGGGCCGGGGCCAAGCCGCCCTGGGCCATGGGGTAATATCATGGTTTGTCCCTGAACCCTTCCATGGCCGGCGGGGAGTTTTCTCTCCGGCAATCGCGAGGCCACCAGATAACCAAGCAGAAGGGCTATCAGCAAAAGCAGGCCGATTAGAGCAAAAGACCCAAACCGGCGGCCTGGACGAACCACCTCAAGGGGGCGCTGTGTTCTTGCGGCGGGAATGGGGTACAGACGCGACAATTCCTCCCCCATCAGTCTGCTGCGCTCCTCAAAAAAATCCTCCATGCTTTTTTTGAGGTCGATTTCACGGGAGCGCCATTCCTCCCTGTCCTTTCCATGTTCTACCCGTTCAGCCTCAAGGGTATTCACAAGAGTGTTGATCTTCTCCTCAAGCCCCTTTTCCTTTCCTTTTTGATCCATGAGAGCGGTTTGGGCATCACCTACGGTTCGCCTGAGGACCTGCTCCAACTGGTTTAATCGGTTGGAAAGAAGGTCCTCCTGACCACCGGCCTGCCCCATCTGAAGTGGGACGCCGCCTGATTGAACACTTGCCTGAAGGCGCTCTTGAAAAAGACGGTTCTCCTTTTCCAATATCCGGCTTTGAGCCTGCAATGTCTCCAGCCTGTCCTTCTTCTCCTCAAGTTCTCTTTTCAGGGCGGCGGCGCGTTTTCTTTCTTCCTGCGCACCTTCCAACTCCTTTCGGGCAAATTCGGCCTCCTTCTGAGCGATGGACCGTTTCTCACGTTCATGCTCCAGGCTTTCGGACAGGACCGCGGAGGATCGCCTGAGTTTCTCTGCCTCGGCACGCAATTTCCCATTGAGCGCCCGCATCTCCTCGGCTTCCTTTGCCGCCATTCTCAGGGAATCCACCTCTTTCCTAAGGGTCTCCGCTATCTTTTCAGCCGTCCTCGCCCCCTCTTCCCGAATTTTTTCTTTCTCAATGTTCAGCAAATCAATGGTGGATTGAAGCCCAAGTCTCTCCTCATTTCCGGCGGCGACCCTGGTATTGGCAAGATTCAACTGCTCCTTGAAATCTGCTATTTCTTCCATCAATTCCGTGCGGTCCGACATGGAGGAAATGGATTCCCTGAGCTCACGGTTTTCCTCCCTGACCTGTTCCAGATCGGATTGCAGTTTCACAAGGCCCGCTGCTCCAGCCTCTGCCTCCGCCAGACGGCTCCCCAACTCGATATTCTCCCTGCCAAGACGAGCAAGGTCATCACCGAGGCTTTCACCACCCATACTCTTCTTCATACCCTCAACCACAGCCTTGGCCTGTTCCTCTATTTCGGCCTTGGCCGTCAGGGCGGCTTCCAGATCCATTTTCAGCTTCAGGTTACTGTTCTTGATCTCCTCGGCTCCCCTGACGGCCTCCTCAGCACGTCTTGCGGCAAGGGTAGCTCTTTCCACAAGCTGCCTTCTCCGATCGTCCCGTTGGCGAAGCTCCTCTTTCCGCTCTTCACCCAGTTGATCATTATCCCTGCGAAGGTTATCAATTTCCTCCAGGAGAGCCTTCTCCCGGGAACGATATGATTCCAGAGACCTGATCGCCTCCTGGAGTCTGCGCTCATTTTCCGCGAGCCGGCCGGCTAACCGGCCTTCCTTCACCGATTGCCCGTCCGCGAATTCGCCTTCTTCCTGGAGAACAAACGCGGTCTTGTCCTGCACACCGTCAGGCACTGCATCCATGGCCAGGTGCCCGAAAACCAGGTCCAGCAACTCCGCCCTCTTGAAGGGCTTCTGTAAATAGGCGTCGGCATGGTATTTCAGCTTGGAATGACGTTCAAATGAATCGCCATCGACGACTGCCGACATGAGTATGATTGGAATTGTTCTCGTATCCGGGTTTTTCTTGAGCGTCTCACATACGGCGAAACCGTTTCTTTTGGGCATCTGGACATCCAGGAGAACGATGTCCGGTCTGACCTCCAGGCACTTCGCCAGGCCGGCATCCCCGTCCGTGGCGACATCGACATCCAACCCGGCGTTCTTCAAGAGGTCACCTGCCTGCGTTAGAACGTAAGTGGAATCATCGACCACAAGGACCAGCGGTTTGGACCTTTTCTGAATCCCGACCCCTTCCAATGGAGGGTTCTGGACGGGGATGGGCGCCTCAGGTAGAGATCGTTCAGTGGGAGTATCGACGGGAGCTTTGAATGCCGCCAGGGCATCCGTCCCCATGACTCTGGTGATCGCTCCATGGAGTTCAGCCAGGGAGAAGGGCTTTAGCAGATATCCGTCAGCATGGACACTCAGCCGCGAATGCTTATCAAGAAGATCCCTTTCCACCTTTCCTGACATGAGAATCACAGGGACGTCAGCTGTCTGCGGCATCTCCTTTAACTGGTTCAACAGGACAAAGCCCTGGATTTTGGGAATCTCAATGTCGGTCAGGATCAGGTCAGGTTCCACGGATTGGGCAAGGAGAAGCCCTTCCTCGCCATCCATGGCGTTAACAAGTTCAACGTCAAACCCCTGAAGGAGGTCGTTGACATATTGCTGGAAAAACTGGTCATCCTCGATGACAAGGATCTTCAACCCGGCCATTTGATCCCCTTTATCGGTTCAACGCCCGGTCGCCGGCCCTTCGGCAAGCTCAGGCCGGGGGAGTCCAGAGTCCAGAGTCCAGAGTCCAGAGGGCAGAGTGGAAACAACCTTGAAATTCGAACGCCAAACTTGCTTTTATTGTCCATTGCCCATATCTCGATTAAGAGTTAACACGCGACCGATGGGGTGTCAAGAAAAACAGGCTGGGCTTTCAGCCGTAACCTTTCAATATAATTAAACTTTTCATTAATTGCCCCATCTCGGTGCAGGGTTGCGGATTAAAATAATGATGACTTTGCAAAAAGTCATCAACGCGCCCACTTGGGGGCGCGCAAATCGAAGATTTGTGAGGAAAGTGAAAATGACACTTTTCGCTTTCCGTTAAGTAAAAAGCCATTCATGGACTTTTTACGACCCTATATTAAGGATGACTTTTTACGACCCTGTTAATTGTTTCAAATCCTTACGACGGCGCCCTTAAGTGTCCTTACCAGCAGATCTCCCGAATCCAAAAAAAACTCCACGCTTCGTCCCAAATTCCCCCCTGCATCCTCGGACAAGATCTTTATACCATAGAATCCGAGGGTTTTTCGCGCAGACAGAGCATTCCGGGCCCCGATTCTTCTGGTAATACCCCCTGGAAACATCTCCGCCCCGCCGGCCAGCTTTGCCACAAGGTCCTGCGGGTTAACTCCCATCCCGTTCATCCCCTTGAGCATTGCCAGCACAGCAGTGTCAGCGTATTTGCCGGGCACAAGAACATCATTACCGCCAAAGGCCACAGGGAGCATCACATGGGCCATGGACCCGATCAGGTCCTTATTGCTGTAGAGTGTTATTGCCAGACACGAACCAAGGCCATAGGTAATAATTTTCGCGGGAGCTTTTTCAATGGCATACTCGGAGATACCAACGGCAACCGAATCCATCAACCGGACCCACCCCTGCCGGGGGAGTTTTTTTTCATTCAACCCCCCCTTGAGGGACCTTCTGCAACTCCATCAACCTTTTTCCCGCTTCGAGAAAAAGATCAATGCCCTTAGGGTCCGGGATAATGACCACTTTCACCAGATGGTTATCGGAGCTGTCCTTCATGCTCGATGCTAGGGCCATTATCCTATTGGACGTGGAACCTATTTCCGCCAGGATGGTGTCCAGAAGCGCCCCCGCCATATCCCTGGCAAGGATCGGGGGGAGGTTGAGGATGATTCGCCCCGAAAGCCGGGAAAGGATCGTCAGAAACACCCCGGACAGTATGTTGCCGATTTCCCTGAAGGCCGAATCCACCAATTCCCCGTTCTCCACACTCCCTTCGGGAAACAGGATTCTTGTCAGTTCTCCAGCCCCCTCATCCGGAAACAGGAACAGAATATTTCCCTGTACATCTCCATGGAAGGGGATAAGCACCCCCACGGCGGAGGCATCCATCTCCCCAAACAGGGATGGGATACCATTCAGGGAAAGGACGTGCAGCTCGGGAACCGACATGGTCACGCCGATATCCATCAATTCCGACAGGGCACCGGCTGCCTGGGCGGCGGCTATGGAACATATCTCTCTGATTGTGCTGATTTCCTTCCGGGTAAGGGAGGAATGGCTATCTATGTTATCGCCCATTTTTAGAGAAGATTGCCGAGATCAAGAACGGGAACGATCATCCCGTTACCCAGAACGGTCATACCGGAATATCCCACAAGGCGATCGAGAGGATAGCAGAGCGGTTTAACAACGATATCCGCCTGCCCCGACACCCCGTCCACCGCAATCCCAACCATCCTGTTTGTAACCTCCACTATGACCACAGTGAGAAGATCATTGCCGTTATGAGAGTTGGGAAGAGACAGCATCTTTCTGAGAAAGTAAAGCGGAATGAGATCTTCATCAAAGGTAAGATAAAAACGGCTCTGGCTCTCCTTCACATCTTCCCTTGCGATTCTTGTGGTGCGGACCACCCGAGTAATAGGTATTGCAAAGATATGCTCCTGAGCCTGGATCAGGAGCATCTTCACGATGGCGACAGTCAGGGGAAGCTTAAGGGTGAACCTGCTCCCTGCGCCGCTGGTACTCTCAATGGAAAGGGTACCCCCGAGGGATTCTACCACAGCCTGGACAACATCCATTCCGACGCCCCGGCCCGACACATCCGTAACCTCATCGGCTGTAGAGAAACCCGGCCGGCAGATAAGCATTACCGTTTCCTCCTCGCTCATCACCCTGGCCTGTTCCTCTGAGATGATCTCTTTGTCGACAGCCTTGGACCTTATTTTTTCCAGGTTCATGCCCCGGCCATCGTCCACTATATTAACATAGACCATGTCCCTTTCACGGGAGATACTGATAGTTATGGTTCCAACCGGAGGCTTGCCGGTTTTTTGCCGTTCCTTTGCGTCCTCAATACCGTGATCCACTGCATTCCTCAGGATATGGACCAGGGGATCTCCAAGCTCTTCCAATATAGCCCTATCCAACTCTATCTGGGCCCCTTCGATCACAAGGGAGATTTCTTTGCCCTCTTTTCTCCCCAGATCCCTCACCATTCTTGGAAGCCTTTTAGTTACAGACTCCATGGGATCCATGCGTACTTTCATCACCTCACCATGAAGGGTACTGACAAGATGGTCCAGTCTTGTCAACACCTGGTCGGTCACGGTGGACCCGGACTCCTTTGACAGCTCTCTGAGCCTGCTCTTGGTAACGATGAGCTCGCCTACCAGGTTAATGAATGTGTCAAGAAGGCGTGTGCTGATTCTAACGGTCTGGGAGGCCGGTGGTGCCGGGGTACTCTGGACGGTTTTCGGGGAACCAGGTCTGGAAGCCACCGGGGAAGGTTTGGGCTTTTTCCCCGGCGTTGGGGAACTGATAGTGAATTTCCCCATTTCCGTAGAATTTTTCAGGAGTTTCTCAACGAACGGTCTATCGGTTCCGGCGATAACCATTGAGACCTCGCCTGCATACCCGCCCGATTTTATCTCCTCCGGCGAGGGGACAACAGAAATTATTTTTCCCAGTTCACTGAGCCTTTTGATTACCAGGTAGGCACGTACCGCCGGGACGGGGCTTTCGTTGGATATGCTGAAAACGATGGCGAGTTCTCCTTCCCCAGGCTGTGGGGCGGGTTCAACGGAATTCGGTTTCTCCTCCATGGGCTGTGGGGCTGGTTCAATGGAAGGTGGCTTCTCCTCCACGGGGACAGGCTCTATGACATTTTCACGGCTTTCACCCGCATCCCCCGGGAGGCGGCCCTCAATAATCTCCTGGACATCATTCAGGTACCCGGCTGTATCGAAGCCATCGAGTGAAGAACCATCCTCGACGGCCGTTACCATCCCATCGAGGAAGTCAATGCCCTGGAAAAGAATATCAACAACAGGTGGGGAGATCCGGGCCTTGCCCTGTCGAAAGATGTCCATCAAATCCTCAAGGCGATGGCTCAAACGAGCAATGGCGTCATATTCCATTGAAGCGGCCATCCCCTTTACCGAGTGGGCGTGACGGAAAAGTTCGTTAATACTATCGGCATTTACGGCATCTTTTTCCAGCACCAGAATACAGTCGTTGATTCCCTGGATGTGCTCCCTGGCCTCCGAAATGAAGAGGTCCCTGTATTTGGACATATCCATGTTGTCTAATGATCCTCCAGAAAATCAGCTTAAGGTTTCAGGTTTCCGGAACCAGGGTCTGGGATCTGGTGTCTAGGGTCTAGAGTACTTCGATACCTCGATACTTTCCTGCCTCCATTCACCCGCATCCCCGCGTCTTTTCTTTCCCTCTGGACACTGGACTTCGGACTGATTTACCCCGTTGGACGTTGATAGGATCGTAAAAAGTCCATCCATGGCTTTTTACTCCACGGAAAGCAAAAAGTGTCATTTTCACTTTCCGCCCAAATCAATGACTTGCAGGGCAAGTTGTTGATTTGGGCGCCCCTTCATGGGCGCATTGATGACTTTTTTGCGAAGTCATCAACATCGGGGTTTTGATTATCCATTTTATCTGGCGTCCGAGAGAATCCTGATGACCACATCGAGAACCTTCTCGGGTTGAAACGGTTTTACGATAAAATCCTTGGCTCCGGCATCCAGGGCTTCCATGACCAGGCTGTCCTGTCCCAATGCACTGCACATGATGACCTTGGCAGACTCATCGATTTTGATGATCTCCTTAAGAGCTTCAATGCCCGTCATCTCGGGCATCACAATATCCATGGTGACAATATCGGGCCGGAATTCCTTATATTTTTCCACCGCTTCAATACCGTTCTCGGCTTCGGCAACGACCTCGTATTCCTCATCGGCGAACTTTTTTCCCTGAAAGATGTCCCCTATCATGTTTCGCATGAACATCGCGTCATCGACGATCATTACCTTTATTGCCATCATTCATCCCCTTTCGCCAATGCCTCGTCGATCCAGGCACACAATTTATCCGGGTTGATCAACGATATGAGGTTATCTCCGCTCCGGAAGACCCCTTCAACAATGTGGACCTTTCCGGATGCAGATTCCTGGGCCACTGCGACCTCCTCGAGGAGGGAATATCTGACCATGCCAAACGTATTATCCACCCTGAGGGCTATCCCCCCACGCTCAGGGATCAGCCGAATCAGGAATCGGCCATCGCCGGTTTCCTGGACATCCAGTATAACGTCGAGGTTTATGACCGAGGCCAGGATGCCGTGGACATTAATTACACCTCCAAGGAACGGGGGCGAAAGGGGAAGAACGGAAATTTCCTCCATTTCATGAATCTCCCCGACGTCCTCAAGTGGGAGCGCCAGGTATTCATGACCTACCCTAAAGAGGATTGCGCCATGCCCCTCTTCCTCCTTCAGGTTCTCCGCCCCGTTAACCTGACGAGCGGCATCTACGGCTGACGTCATCCCTTACAGCCCCTCAAAACGACGTCAACGTCTCTTTCCCGGGAGAGGTCCATCAGGCCTTGAACTCCTCGGACAGTTTATTCAACTTGTCCGAAAGCGCCGTAAGGTCCTGTGCGGCCGCCGCGAGTTCCTCCATGGAGGCTGTCTGTTCTTCCGTAGCTGCCGAAACCTCCTCCGTCGAAGCGGCATTATCCTCCGCAACCTTTGCGATCTCGTCCATAGCTCGGGTCAGTTCCGCCGCGGCCTTGCTCTGGGCTTCAGTAATCTGTGAGACCTCCTGGGCGCCGCTCGTGGTTTCCATGACGATCTTCACGATATCCTCCAACGCTCCGCCCATGGTCTGAACAATCTCCTGGCCTTCGTCCAGGACCCCCCCGACATCTTTCATAGAGAGAAGAACCTGTTCCGTCTCATTCTGGAGTCTTCCTACAATACCGGAGATTTTTTCAGCGAACTGTCCGGTGTTCTCCGCGAGCTTACGAACTTCCTCTGCCACCACCGCGAATCCGCGGCCGTAGTCACCGGCTCTTGCAGCCTCGATGGTGGCATTCAAAGCCAGGAGGGTTGTCTGTTGTGCAACCCCGGTGATGATGTCGACGATTTCACCGATCTCTTTGCTCCGCTCGCTGAATCCGGTGACCGTCCCACTGGCGCGGGAAACGGTGTCAAAGACCTGCTTAAGCTTATTGACGGCGCTTTCCGTATGCTTACTGCCCGCTTGGGCGGTATAGCCTGCCTCCGTGGAAATTTTGGCCGATTCCCTGGATTTTTCGGCCATGGACTCGAGGCTGGACGCCATCTGCCGAATGGTCGTTACCATCTTCTCCACCTGGGTTGCCTGAGTTTCCGCACCCTTGCTGATCCCGTCAATAGCCGCGGCTATCTCCTCGGTGGAGGCATTCATCTCCTCCGCGGTTGCCGAGAGTGTCTGGGCCGATTCATGGACTTCAACGGACGAACCGGTCACCTCCTTGACCATGAGGGCCAGCCGCTGGACCATAACACGAATAGCTGCCCGGAGATCGGTTATTTCATCCTCAAAGTGTTTCTCCAGCGGGGATAGATCCTGCGTGAGATCGCCCCTGCTTATCTTAATGGCCACATCCCTCATTTCACGCAGGTCGCGGGTTATACTGGTAGAAACCACGCTTCCCAGGATAAGGCCGACTGCGATTGCCGCTGAAGTTGAGCCGAGCTGGCTCCATCCCCCCTTGACGTTTAATAGGTCGAACAGAAAGGGAACAAAAACCACCACAGCGATCACCATGAGGAAGGACAGGATCAGTTTGTATTTCATTTCCATTCTCATGCCTGGAAGCTCCTTTGCCTATGGGCCCCTAACAACATCAGGGGGTGGGATTGTCCCCTTCAAGAGGGACGTCACGTTTCCGATAGATCCTCTCCGTGGGGGAGATATTCTGGTAATATAACCGGCTCCGGCCAATGAGCGTTTCGGCCTTTCCCAGCATCAGGTATCCGCCGGGCCGCATATCGCCGGCAAAGTTTGAGATAACCTTTTCCTGCTTTTCTCTGGAGAGATATATCAACAGGTTTCTGCACAAAATCAAGTCCTGTTTTTCCCCTGGAGGATCTACCAACAAATTCGCGGCCCTGAATGTTACCAGCCCCTTCGGTTTTTTTCCTATCAGGTAGCCATCGCCGTCGGGAATAAAATATCGGGACTTTTCCTCCTCGGTGGCGTTTTTCAATGCGTCAGCGGAATATCGGCCGGTCTCGGCCCGTGCAAGCACTGCCACGTCCACATCCGTCGCAAGTATATGAAAAGCGTTGCGCACACCCAGGTTTTTCATTACCTCGAGGACCAGAATAGCCAGGCTGTACGGCTCCTCACCGCTTGAACAGCCGGCGCTCCAGATGTTAATTACGCCCCTTCCGACCCGTTCGGCAAGCAGCGCCGGCAGAATCCGTTCATAAAGGTAACGGAAGGCTGAAGGGTTACGGAAAAACTCGGTAACGTTGATAGTCAGGTACTGAAAAAGTCTTTCCAGTTCCTCCGGGTTCCTGTTCAAAACCTTGAAATATTGACCAAGGCTGGGAAACCCTTTCGAACGCACACGAAGATATATCCTTCGTAGGATGCATCGAACCTTGTACGCCTCCAGGTCAAAACCCTTCTCCCCCATGAGAAGTTCCTTGAGCGCCTCAAAAGCCCAAACATCCTCAGAAGGGAGTAAATCCATTCCCGGGGTGTCGCCTTCTGTCAAAATATCATCCTGAACAACCTTGGCGGAAAAAGGCACCGGATTTTCTGCAAGCCCATCAACTTTGTAACTATTCGGGAACTCACCGTTTTTTTTAGCATAACAAATTTAACAATGTCAACTTTGACGACCTCGTAAAAAGTCTCTTCGAGCCATTTTGCGAGGCGGGGGATGGCTCTCCCCCTTTACCCGATGGGCAGCTGCTGCTCAGGATACACGATCTGCGCCCTGTCGGGTTTCTGGGCAAGGGCCAGGATCAGGCTGAGGGGACCTACCCGCCCTGCAAACATCGTAAGCGAGAGGATAACCTTCCCCGCCACGGTGAGGGATGTCGTCAGCCCCATACTCAATCCCACAGTCCCGAAGGCGGATATCGTCTCGAACAGAATAGGGAGGAAGGTGGATGCCCCCCCGGCAACACCGATCATGGAGAGAGCGAAAACAGCGACAAACACCCATCCAATGGAGGCCAGAAACACAGCGTGGGCCCTGCGGACTACCGTCTCCGGCAGAGTTCGTTTCCTGAGTTCGACCTTTTCTCTACCGGTCAGAACAGCCCTCATGGAAGCCAGCATAACCGCGAAGGTCGTGGTTTTTACACCGCCTCCGGTGGACCCTGGAGACGCGCCGATAAACATCCAGGCCATGATCCAGATGAGGGTTGGAAAGGAAAGCGACGCGATGTCGACAGTGTTGAAGCCGGCTGTTCTTGTCGTAACGGACTGAAATGCCGAGATCCAGAACAGATCGAGGCCGCTGGCTCCGGACCGACTCCCTTCGAGAACCATAAAAAGGATCGTTCCAATCAGGATAAGGGCAGCGGTCATCCTGACAACAACCTGGGTCTGAAGGCTTGAGGGATGGATTACATCTCCCCTGATCCGTGACTTGAAACTCTCATAGAAACCGTAGATCACCCAGAAACCTATGCCCCCTCCAACAACGAGGACCATAACGGTGACATTGATCACCGGGTCAAATCGGAACGCGGACAGACTGTCGGAATAGAGAGTAAATCCTGCGTTGCAGAAGGCCGACACGGAATGAAAAACCGCGGAGAAAATTCCCCTCATCGGATCATCCCCCAGTCCGGTTCTGGCCGCGAAGATTATCGCTCCCGCGGTTTCCATCCCAAGAGTGTAAAGGATAATCCTCCAAATAAGATGCTTGATGTGAAACTCTTCGACCTGATTGAGGGCCTCTTTAATGACAATCCTGTTCTGAATACGCGGATGGATCCCCAGGAGCAGGCCGAAAAAGGTGGAGAGGGTCATCAGTCCAAGCCCGCCCACCTGTATCATGGCCAGGAGAACACCCTGCCCCATGGGCGTCAGAATTTTCCCGATTACCACCGTAGAGAGACCCGTAACACAGGTCGCGGATGTCGCTATAAAGAAAGCGTCATCCAGGGGAAGACCTCTCCCGTCAACCGTGCTCGCGGGGAGGGAAAGGACAACGGTCCCCAGGATGATCACCACCGCGAACCCCAGTAGAATGGTAATATAGGGATTATCCCGCATGGAAATCCTTCGCTGGAATATCAAAAAGGATTCGACATCCTTTCGGATGGTCCCTATCAAACCAGAGATGCCCACCATGACGGACAATAATGGCCTTGGCAATGGGAAGGCCCAGCCCTGTCCCCGGGGGTTTTGATGTCATTATATCCCCGCCCTGCTCAAAGTATTCGAAGACCCGCTCCTGCTCACCTGCGGGGACACCTGATCCCGAATCCTCAAAGGCCACCGTAACCCAGCCTTTTTTGGCTGCGGAACAGGAAACCCGCACATAACCACCGGCGGATGTGAACTTTATGGAATTATCGATAAGTTTTTCGACAACATCCCCCATCTTGCCAACGTCGATGGAAACCGGAGGCAGGGTTTTCTCAAGGTCCATCTCAAGCTTAACCCCTTTTTCGGCTGTCCTGTCGGCATGCTTGTAAAGAGCCTCCCTGAGAAATTCCCCCATGTTCTCGTCGTGGAAAAAGAAGGGCATGGAACCCGAATCCAGCCTGAGAATATCGGTGCTGTCGTCAACCAGCTTCGCCAATCTGTATGAAGCATCCATGGCGATGTTAACCTTCTCGACCTGTTCCGGCGTCTCGACGCTTCCTTTAAGGAGCTCCAGGTAACCCAGAATAACCGTGACCGGAGTTCGGAATTCATGGGAAACGTTGGTTATGAAATCCGCTTTGATCCTATCAAGTACCTTCAGTTGGTTATAGGCAGCGCTCAGCTCGTCTGCCTGAAGTTCAAGACTGCGGTATAACCGCGCCCTTTCTATAGTCACGGACGCCTGGGAAGCATAGATGCTCAGAAGCCTGAGGTCGTGCTCCGTCAGGATATCCGAGCCCTTCCTGTTATTTCCGTTTAGTACGCCTATAATCCTTTTCCCCACCTTTAGGGGAACACAGATGAGGGATTTGGAACTGTAACGACCATGGCTTCGAAGTTTTCCGAATCGAGGATGCGTTTCGATATTATTTACAAGGAGAGGTTCTCCTTCCTTTGCCACCCAGCCCGCGATGCCTTCCCCGACCGCGGGCCTCGATGACGCTACAATATCATCACCCAGACCCCGGGATGCACTAATGGACAAATAGTCCCCCCCATCGGACAACAGCATTATGGAGACGATCCCGAAACCCAGTTCTTCGTGAATCTGCTGTACGATTTTCTCCAGTACATGTTCAACGTTGAGTTCCACCCCCAACTCAAGGCCAAGCCGTACCACGGTGGAAAGTTCAGTATATCGATCACTGATTTCCCGATACCGGGCCGCTTCTCTTTCCATGGCGTTGTGAGTCATGATCAGGTTGTGGCGGCCAGGAGCCTCTCGTGCTCCTCAAGCAGAGCCAGGAGAATCCTCTTGGATGTGGCCTTGTCCATCTCCTTCCGATCCCCTATGACCCAGGTCTTAACGGGAATATTTTTCCCGATCTCCAGGAGCCATTCCGAAAGACGTTGGGATTCATTCCAGGACCCTTCATCACCTGAAGGGAGGAGGAACAGAATACCGTTAATGCGGATATTTTTCGTAACAAGGGTCTGAGCCGTTGAACAGAGGCGCGAGGGTTCGCCGGCCCCGATGATCTCCAGACTTTCCCCGGTCCCGAGAGGGAGTTGGGCCTTTTCCCCCTTTCCATTTGGCGACAGTTCGTAAGATCCGAACAGTTCCTCCAGGAAAACCCCCCTTTTTTCGCCTGAGGGGGAAAGCACCAGATACCGGATCAACACCGTGTCACCTCCATTAAAGATCCCGGACAGCGGCTTTGACACGCTTAAGAAGATCGATTTCGGTTTCCCGGGCGGTGGGTGCCTTTACCTTCAGACAACCGGCGGCAACAGTTTTCGCCACAAGAGGATAAAAACGGTAACATGGAAAAGGGGCTTTCCCGCGAACGCTCGCTACCGTGGCTCCGCCAATAAATAAATTGCAGACCTTTCGCATCTCATCCGATGGGGATTTGCCCTCGACCACCGGGATGAGGACAGTCCCTGCCGGGGGCAGTTGCCTTATGGCTTCCTCCATTTCATCCATGAGCCTGACACCTTCCATCAGCATTTCCTGGCCCCGACTCCGATCCATGTTCGTCTGGACCCTGACGGGGGCAGGATCCAGACGGAACTTTCCTTCCTTCCACGACAGCAGGGTAAAAAGGGCATCCGGCCCGGTCCAGTGACCCGTCTGAGCAAAAAGAGCCTCCCCCCTTTCAAAATATATTTTCCCGGTATTTTCCAGATTGTCCAGAATGAGCATCCCGGTCTTCCGGCCCATATCAATCAGTTGGATGATCTCCACCAGGTCGATCTCGTTAAGCAGGCCCTCAAGACTCCCCCGGACATTCAGATCGCCCATCTTCTTTATGATCGAACGAACCTTGGCCTTAAGTTCCTTTATGGAAAAAGGCTTGGTTATGTAGTCGTCTGCGCCCATCTCGAGTCCGACAACCTTTTCGTCCACGTCTTTCTTGGCTGAGAGGAAGATAAACGGGATCGAAGATGTTGCGGGCATGTTCTTTAGTTTTCGATAGAGAGAATACCCGTCAAGCTTCGGCATCATTATATCGGAGACGACCATATCCGGATTCCATTGCCCGGCAATTTCGTACGCTTCCTGTCCATCCCGGGCCTCCCGGACCTCGAACTCGTCCTCAAAAGCCAGTCGGAGGAGATGGCGAATGTTGTCGTCGTCATCCACTATCAGAATCTTTACCATGTCAGGAGCCATCAGTTTCTCATTTCTCAATTCCACGAATAAAGGCCTGCACCAGCACCGGATCGAACTGTATACCGGAGCAATTCCGCAGTTCCTCCTTGGCCTCATGGGCCAGCATCTGTCGTCTATAAGGTCTGGTCGTGGTCATGGCATCGTAGGCGTCGGCTATGGAGATAAACCTGCCCACCAGGGGAATCGTCTCCCCTGCCAACCCGTTGGGATATCCACTGCCGTCGAATCTCTCGTGATGATGGCGGATCCCCGGTGCGATATCCGCAAACGATTTGAATTTTCCCAGAATTCGCGCACCTATTACAGGATGTTCCTTCATGGCCTGGAGTTCATCATCATTCAGATTCCCTTCCTTGGTCAGAATCTGTTCCGGTATTCCAATTTTGCCGAAATCGTGAAGCATACCGGCTATCTTGAGCATGGTGAGAAACTTGGAGGAATATCCCAACTCCCGGGCTGTCTTAACGGCGTAATCCGCCACCCTCCGGGAGTGGCCGTGGGTGTAGGAATCCCTGACATCGATGGCGGAACTGAGGGCCTCAAGAGTTGAGAAGAGCAGGTCCGCAAGCTCCCTGTAAAGCTGGACCCCGTGGAGGAGGGATGCCGATTGGTTTGCCAGAGCCATGGCGAACTTAAGCTCGTTATCGTCAATATCTTCTACCTTTTCCCAACCAAAGACGAGGTAGCCGTTTCGGAAACTTTTTATGCGGAAAGGACAAACCAGAAGGGCTGACAGTTCGGGGCTCCATGCCTCGTCCCCATCAGAAGGTCTGACGATCACAGCCGGGCCGCCGCAGGATCGCATGAGCCGGGCCAGCGGAGGGGGGACCTCACCGGGGCCTTTGCCCCAAGGTGTATTGCCGCAGACCTCTACGGTCACCAGCGCCTGGGAGTTTTCCTCTCCCGACAGAATCAGAAATCCGGATTGCGCGGAAAGTTTCTGAATCCCACGGTCCAGGATGGTCGCCAGAGCTTTTCCGTACTCCCTGTCGGGCGAAATACTGTCCGTGATGGAGTACAGAAACATGAGTTCCTCGTACTTCTCCAGGAGGAACTCCGTCGTGTCCTGAATCGCCTCGAGGGAAGCGGTCTTTTCCAGGATCTGATCCCGCACGAATTTACCGAGAATTTCCAGCCTGGATCTGGAATATATGGGATTTTCTTCGGCTGCCCGAATGAGGGCAACCGGATCCTCCAATTCCACTTCCGCGGCCAGGTCTCGAAGGTGGTCCTTGTGCTCCTCCGATATCTCCCCGACCAGGTCCTGACATATTATTACAGTTCCAAGATCGGTGCCGTTGATCTCCAGTGGAACGGTTACCCGTCCCATTAATGCATGGCATAGATCAAACACGGGTTCATCTGTGTCGCGGGTTTTACTCAGTATGGAAAGAAACGAATTCCTGCAGCGCTCGTTCCCCATTTTGGTGGTCTGAAGCAGCATACAGAAGTTATTCTCCCCGGTAATCAACGATTGGCTGCTCTCGCCCGGCGGCCACAGGGAAAAACGAAGCCCTGTTATCCTGGCCAAAGGCCGCAAAAATTCCCGGACATCCTCCTTGCGAAGGTTCAGATATCCCTTGTTCATGGATTCATCCTTGATATGGTCGCAAAAAGTCCATTCGTGGCTTTTTGCTCAACGGAAAGCGAAAAACGTCGTTTTCGTTTTCCTCGCAAATCAATGACATTAGGTTGCGAGTCATTGATTTGGACGCCCCAAGCGGGGCGCATTCTCCTCGGCAAGTGGAAGGGTGAAAATGAAGGTGCTCCCGGATTCCCCGGTCGATTCCAGATGAATCCTCCCACCGTTCATTTCGACCAGCTGCCTGCATATGGGCAGTCCAAGCCCAACACCTTCCCGGCGGCTTTCGGTGAAAAGGTGATCGGCAGGGTATTTCTCAAAGATGGAATCCCGCTTGTCCAGGGGGACGCCGGGCCCAGCATCGCGCACGAAGACCTCCACTATTTTCCCGTTGCCGTCATCCCCGCCCAGCCTGGCGCCAATGATGACATCCCTATCGTCGGGGCTGAACTTTATTGCGTTGGACGCCAGGCGGGTTGTTATGTCCACCACACTGTCACGATCCGCAAAAACCTTGGGCAGATCTTCGGATACTTCGGTCTTGAGGGTTATCCCTCTGCCCCGGGCGATGTCCTGTGTACTTACCATGGCGGTGAGCAGGGCGTCCGAAACAGCGAATTTCTCCGCGCGAAACCTGTAATCGGCCAGTTCAATCCTCGAAAGACTCAGGAGATCCTCGACGATCTCGATGAGCTTGGCCGTCTCGGATTCGATGGAATCCATGTATTCTTTCTGCCGGGACGTCGCCGGTTCGTACATCTCCCCACGCATCAGGTCGGTGAACCCTTTCAGTGCGGCCAGGGGATTTCTCAGGTGGTTTGAGACATTCTGAAGAAACTTGTTCTTCATGCGGTCGAGTTCCCTCTCCACGGTAATGTCGCGCAGCAGAATGATAAGTCCCAGGGTCTGTTCTTCTTCCTCATCGACCACAGCGACACTGGCCATAAGGGGCAGTTCTCCCCTGATGGAGCTGAATTTGATATTCCAGGTGGGGTTCTTCTCCCCAATGTGCTGTTTTTCCAGAATGCTGAAGATGTCCTTCGGGACATGATCGAACAGGACATGGCCGACCAACTCACCGTCATCCATATCGAGCAGATGGTGAGCCAGTGGATTGGCGTGAATGATCCTGTATGACCAGTCCGTCACAAGTACACCCTCCCCCATGTTCTGGAGGATCGCCTCCACGCGGTTCTTCTCAAGCTCCAGGGTAGCGAGCTGCCGGTCACGTTCCTGCAGCAGAAAAAGGTTGTCCAGAAGTATGGACAGCTGAACACCAATCATCTCAACCAGGTTGCGGTCATCCTCAATAAAAAAATCCTTTCGGTTGCTGAAGAGCATGACGCTGCCCAGGACATCCATGGAGGATCTCAGAACAACTTCCAGGCTGGAAAGGGAGGGCCTGCGGAAAGTCTTTTCTTCAATTTCACTATCCTCGATCAGTTCCGTAGTCAGGGCGGCGATCTTCGACCTGTTACATCCCCTATGCAGACCTAAATTTTCGCCGCCTCTTCGTAGAAGCTCTTTTTTGGATACCTTCAGGGGGACGTTTCGCGTCCTTATCGCAACGGTCTTGAAGTCGGCTTCCGGGAATGCGAGAAAAACAACACCAAGATCGTAATCAATGACCTTTGAAACAAGCTGGAGACAGCTCTGCAACAGGGTTTTGGGCTTGTCCAGGAGCGAAAACAGCTTGCCGACCTCGTTGATGATGGTTAATTCGAGCAGCTTTCTCTCGAGGATATCGTCCGCGCGTCCCTTGAGGGTTTCGCTTGTCAATTCATCACGACCAACCGGTTTCGCAGGGGTTCTGGCCTCCTTCAGAAGGGAAGAAATGGTTTTAAGAAGATTCTTCTCCTCAATGGGTTTAGTGACGTAGGCATCAGCCCCAACCTCCATTCCCCAGAACCGGTCCTTCTGGGTGTCCTTCGCTGTCATCATAACCACCGGCAGATCCTTCAGGCGGTCATCACTCCGGATAAGCCGGCATACCTGATAGCCGCTCATCTCAGGCATGATGATGTCGAGAAGAACCAGGTCAGGTGGATTCTGCCCGATGGAAACCATGGCCTCATGCCCGTTCATAGCCCTCTCAACCTCACACCCCTCACGGCGGAGGATATCTTTCACCAATTCATGGATAAAAGGGCTGTCATCCACAACGAGTATTCGATGCCCCATCAATAGGCTCCCTTCACTCCGGCCGGTAGTTTAACGATAAAACGGCTACCCTGTTTATCGTCCCTCCCGTCCATCCTAACGCTGCCTCCGTGCATATTCACAATCTTTTTGACAATGGTCAAGCCCAGCCCGCTTCCCTTGGTTCGCTCGTAAAAAGGCTGTCCGACCTGCTTATATTTTTCGAAGATACTCTTCCTTTCCTCCGGTGCAATACCGGGCCCTTCGTCAAGGATCTCCGTAAAAACATATCCGTCCTCCAGATAGGCCACCGTGTCCACGGAACCTCCCCTCGGGGAGAACCGGATGGCATTGGAGTGGAGATTTATGAGAACCTGAAGAATCCTCCGCCTGTCCCCCATAAAAACGAGGGATTCTTCATCTCCCCTGATGGACATCCTCAAGGTCACGTCCCTTTGACGACTCAGGCCCTCCATACTCTTCAGCCCATAAGCCACCAGTTTGGGCATTGATATGGGCTCAAGTTCCATCCTGATCCTATCTGAATTCAGGCGGTCCAGGTCCAGGAGATCGTTTATCAGGGAGATCATCCTGTCGGCCTCCGAGTCGATGATATCAAGATAGTCACCTACAACCCGATCCGCCCCCTTATTCTCATTCACGAGCAGTTCCACAAAACCTTTCAGGGATGTTAAAGGGGTCCTGAGATCGTGGGTTACGATTGCCAGGAATTCATCCCTTCTTCTTTCCATGTCTTTAATTTCAGTCATGTCTCTCATGGCCAGGAGAAATCTCCGGCCGGCGATATCAAGATCCATTGAAAGACCCACAAGCTCAATGTCCTTACGCCCTACGCCGGAATCCTGTGTGAGGGAAACCATGGTCCTGACGGGTCTGCCCTCCGCCTTGTTCACGGACGACATAAAACCGTCCGACAGAGGAAATCCCGAACCGGATAAAGTTTCACCGGCCGGTTGTCCGGTGATCCATTCGAGAAACTGCCGGGCGGCAGGGTTCAGATCAACGATCCTGCCGTCCTCCTCAATAACCACGAGGCCCTCATCGAGAATCCGGAACACTTCATCCTTTTCCCTGCTTAACGTTTTGACCTCAACCAGGTGGGATTGAAGCTCCTTTACCAGGACCTTGTTCCGGGAGCTGAGCTGATGACGCTCGATGGCCCTCTCCACGGATCTCACCAGGTCCTCACGGACGATGGGCTTGCGGATATAGTCGTAGGCCCCCGCTTTCAGGGCATCAATGGCGCTCTCCAGTGAGGCATAGGCCGTAACCATGATCACCGCTATGTCGTCCTCCATCTCCTTCATGCGGCCAATGACCTCGGTACCCATGAGATCGGGGAGGACCAGATCCAATACAACAACCTTGAAGCGCCCACTTTGAAAAGCGCTTATGGCTTCCCGGCCGGAGGCGGCCACTGAAACATCGTATCCCTCTTCACGAAGTATCTTGGTCAGAACCTCCTGAAAGAACTTCTCATCATCTACGACGAGAACAGGCCCGGGATCGCGGGTCGCAGGGCCTTCTATGTTCACGATTTCTCCTTTTTGCCGGAACTCTTCCCGGCCATGGAAGCCCGGCCTTTTATCTTAACCGGCTTGAGGGAAGCGGCTTCCAGGACCTGACCCACATCCCCGACAGGGATTATCTCCATGCTCCGCAGGATGTAGGAGGGGATCTCCTCCAGATCCGGGGAGTTTCCTTCCGGGATAACAACCCGCTTGACCTGCGCCCTTTTGGCAGCGAGAAGCTTTTCCTTGAGGCCCCCTATCGGCAGAACCCTTCCCGTCAGGGTCACCTCTCCGGTCATGGCAAGGTCAGGTCCCGGCGGCACGCCGGACAGAGCGGAAACGATAGCCGTGGTAATTGCGATACCCGCGGACGGCCCGTCCTTGGGAATGGCCCCGGCCGGAACGTGGACGTGAAAATCGAATTTTGCAGCGTTCTCCGGCTCAATTCCCAACTCCCTGCCGTGGGACCGGATAAAGCTTAGGGCGGCCTGGGCGGACTCCTTCATGACATTGCCGAGGGAACCCGTCAGGGTAAGTATCCCCTTCCCCTTGACGGCGGCAACCTCGATATAAAGGATGTCCCCCCCCACCGGGGTCCAGGCAAGTCCCATAACAACCCCGACCTGAGGTTCACCCCTCTCCTTCGTGCCGAAATGCCTTGGGGGACCAAGATAGGCTGAAATATTGCCGGCGGTTATCCTTGTCCGGGCGGTCTTTCCCATGGCGACCTTCTTGGCCGCCTTCCGGCAGAGATTCCCGATCTCCCGCTCCAGGTTACGGACACCTGCTTCTCTGGTGTATTTCAGGATGAGATGGTCCAGCGCTCCATTGGAGATGGAAAGAAAATCCTCGTTAATGCCGTTTCTCTCCATCTGACGGGAAATAAGATACCGTCTCGCAATATGTCTCTTGTCCACCGCGGTGTATCCCGCAAGCCTGATTACTTCCATCCTGTCCAGCAGGGCCGATGGAACCGGATCGGTCATATTGGCGGTGGCGATAAACATGACCGGGGACAGGTCATAGGGAACTGCCAGGTAGTGGTCCCGGAAGGCATGGTTCTGCTCGGGATCCAGGACCTCCAGAAGCGCCGAGGACGGATCACCTCTGAAATCCGAACCAAGTTTATCTATCTCGTCGAGCATGAATACGGGGTTTCGGGATCCTGCTTGTTTGATACCCTGGATGATCCTCCCGGGCAGGGCCCCGACATAAGTCCGCCTGTGGCCCCTGATTTCAGCCTCGTCCCTCATACCGCCAAGGGACATTCTGACGAAATTTCTTCCCATGGCTCTGGCGATGGACCTGCCGAGTGATGTTTTCCCGACGCCGGGGGGGCCCACGAAACAGAGAATCGGCCCCTTCAGTCCCTTCCTAAGCTTGAGGACTCCCAGATACTCAAGAATCCTTTCCTTGACCTTTTCCAGGTCGTAATGGTCATCATCCAATACCTTCTGGGCCTTTTTCAGATCCAGACGGTCTCTTGTGGACCGTTTCCATGGCAGCTCCACCATCCACTCAAGATAGGTCCGGATAATGGCAGCCTCAGCGGAATCGGGATGCATTTTTGAGAGTCTTTCGAGCTGTTTTTCAACCTCCTTCCTGACCTCGGGGGGCATTTGGGCTTTCTCAATCTTGTCCTGGAATTCCTCGCTTTCGGTCTCTCTGTCGCCCTTTTCTCCCAGTTCCGCCTGAATCGTCTTGAGCTGCTGACGGAGAAAATATTCCCTCTGGGTTTTCGTCATCTCCTCCTTGGTCTGGTCCTGGATGCGCTGCTGCATCTCGAGGACCTTGAGTTCTCTCCTCAAAACCTTGTGGACAAAGACGAGGCGTTCGTTGGGGTCCTCCATTTCCAGAGCCATCTGGGCCTCGTTCAGATCCAGCCCGATACTCGATCCAGCCAGATCGGCAAGTCGCCCCGGATCATTGATATTTTCAGCGACAGCCAGGACGTCCGGAGGAATAAG
Source organism: Deltaproteobacteria bacterium (assembly GCA_013151915.1). Taxonomy (NCBI): domain Bacteria; kingdom Pseudomonadati; phylum Myxococcota; class Myxococcia; species Deltaproteobacteria bacterium. Next base: position 50,579 of record JAADHJ010000016.1, on the reverse strand, counting down.
CTTGCCCAATTGGACCATGCGGGCCATCCCTTCCTTCAGGGCCCGGGCAAGCGCCTCAACCTTGACCGGAACGGCATCGAGGCTTATCTCCTTTATTAGATCGAGTCGAACGGAGAAGAAAGGTTCCGTCTTAAGAAACTCCTCGACCCTGCCCCGCTGCAGCCCCTGAACCAGTATCTTTACCTTTTCATCAGGAGTCTTGATCATCCTGACGATTACCGAAACGGTGCCGGTTATGGAGATCTCATCCGGTGACGGATTTTCGTTCTCCCCCTCACGCTGTGACGACAGGAAGATCAGGCGGTCCCTCTTCAATGCCTCATCAAGGGCGTTGATGGATTTTTCCCTACCCACGATCAACGGAACGATCATGCTCGGAAAGACCACCATATCCCTTATGGGAAGGAGGGGCAGGATCTTGGGGATGGCCGGTTCCAGATGTTTTTCGTCCGGTGCCCCCGGTTCCTCCGTATCTCGCAATTCTTCTTTCATTCAAAACCCTTTCCCTTGAGCCAGGTTATTCTGATACCGGAATGCTTACAGCGCCCTTTCTTCTCTCTCCGACCTTCGGAATTCTTATCATCAGGAGCCCATCTTTCAGACTTGCGCTGATATGGGTGGACTGCACACTGGCCGGAAGATCGATAACCCTTCTGAAATAGCCGAATTGCCTTTCCATTCGAAAGAATTTTTTACAACCGCTGTAATGAGGTTCCTTCTTATATCCCTCGATAATCAGCCTCCCCTGATCAAGGGTCAGGCTGAAATCTTCCCTTACGGCTCCGGGAATCTCACCTTCAACAATAATCTCGCTTCCCTTTTCCCACACATCGATGACCGGTTCGGAAGTCTCGGTCCCTTTATCGGAATGGGTAACGGCACTGGAGAAAAATTGGCGGCCGAGTCCGCTTTTTCGTATTCTCAGCCAGGTTGCATCGGCGGTGGCGTCCCAGAACTTTCTCACAGGTCATCATCCTGTTCCAGGCGTTTTTCAATGTAGCTGCGAAGACGCGGGCCCAGATCCGGGTCTTTCAACGCGTAATGAATATTTGCCGATATAAATCCCAGGAGATTCCCGGTGTCGTGTCTCAGACCGTCAAAAACCAGTCCAAACACCCCCTCATCGGCGGCAAGTCTGTCCAGAGCATCGGTCAGCTGAATCTCCCCTCCGGCGCCTGGATCAAGAGAATCGATAATCCCGAAAACGGCCGGCGGAAGGATATAACGGCCGATAACCGCCAGGTTTGATGGAGCTTCCCCGGGAGACGGCTTTTCAACAAGACGGGATACCCTGTACAAGCCAGGCTCAACCATCTCCCCCTCGATGATCCCGTAGCGATCGACCTCTTCGGGTGGCACCTCCTGCAGGGCTATAACGGTCCTGCCAACCTTCTCGAAGACGTGGATGAGTTGGGAAAGGCAGGGCACATCAGAATCAATAATATCATCACCCAAAAGAACGCCGAACGGCTCATTTCCGACAAAATTCCGGGCGCAGAGGATCGCGTGTCCAAGCCCCATAGGCTCCTTTTGGCGCACAGACGCGATCTCCGCAAATCTTGAAATATCACGGACCCTTTCCAGAAGCTTCTTCCGGTTACTCTTAGCCAGAAACGATTCGAGATGGGGCGAAATGTCAAAATAGTCCTCAATGCTGCTCTTTCCCATCCCGGTAACGAGGACGATATCCCGAATCCCGGAACGCACCGTCTCCTCGACAACCTCCTGGATGACAGGCCGGTCGAGGAGGGGCAGCATCTCCTTTGGGACTGATTTGGTGATGGGCAGAAATCGGGTACCCATACCTGCGACAGGAATGACAGCTTTGCAAATCCTCAACGGCTCTTCTCCCACGGCAGACAATCCCTGCAGTTTGACCCTGTCCATCCGGTCCTTACCCCCCAGACGAAAATATCCCAAAGGCGACCACCTGTCAGTGGTTCGACAGGCTCACCATCCTGAGCTTGCCGAAGGAGCGAAGTGAATCCGCCTGGTACTACCCCCACCGCGGAATGCACGCTTCGCGCACATCCCGCTTGATGGACTTTTTACGAGTCCATCAACCTTAGAAATATAACAGATAACACCGTTTTTCCAAATATCTTAATCGTCTTCCCAAAATGTCAATAATTGAGGGCAGGCAGATATGCATAGGAGCACTTGACAAATCGACACCCTTTGAAAATAATGGCCCCTTACTGCCGAAGTGGTGGAAGTGGTAGACACGCCATCTTGAGGGGGTGGTGGGCGAGAGCCCGTGCGAGTTCGAATCTCGCCTTCGGCACCAACGATCAAAAAGTCCCCTGAAACGGGGATTTTTTATTTGGTTCATCCTGGAAATGAGTACCTGGATGAGGACCGGACTTTGGGAAAAGCTAACTTAACACAGGGTACACAGAGTTACTCAGGGTGACACAGGGTTAAATCAAAATCCTTAACGGGTAGAAGTTCCAAACATTCTTATCTCACGCCCGCTTATCACACACACAAATAACGTGACTCGCTTAAGACGCCCCTCGGCAGGCTTCCTTCGACTTAGCTCAGGATTGCTTCCGTCTTCGTTTCCTGAACTACGACGGGACAGGCGCAATGACAACAATAGTGACAAAGGTACGCATTATTGTGATGAACCATAAATAATATGGGGGGGTGTCTCCAGTGAGTCACGCCATCGGCGTGACGAACGGGTGGTGAAACAATGCGCCTTATCGCGATGCGCCACTCCTTAACCCCAAAAGATTTCTGATTTTATCCGCTTCCGATGTTTGCCTTATCCCTTCCATCCCCTTCATCCCTGTTAAACCAAGCCTTTGCATCCGCTTTTCCACTCTGGACACTGGACTCTGGACCCTTCGACAGGCTCAGGGCAGGCTCTGGACTGACTTACCACGTTGGACATTGATAGGGTCGTAAAAAGTCCATTAATGACTTTTTGCGAAGTCATCAACACTTGACAATGAAATAAAACATGCTTTCATTTAATCAACAGACCCTTTTTTTCACATGTATGGGGGTTGATATGAATCGCAATTGGTCCCGTATATTATACTATTCAATGGCGGGTTGGAAACAGGCGTCCATCCGCCTGTTTTTTCTTCTCTTCCTCATGATTATTGCAATCTCCGCCTGGAGCAGACCGCCCTTCTGGCTGACATTTTCATCCCTGGCTCCGTTTCTTCTGTTCTATTTCCCAATGGTGGGATTCCTCATGGAACTGCTGGACAGGGATTGGGAGGATTGGCACCTCTAGCAGCACGCAGAAAAACCGGATCCCAGAGTCGAAGGTCGCGGATTCAGAGTTCAGATGGGTTCGATACTTCGATACTGCCTTTCCCAACGTGTCTTCTTTTCCCCTCTCTGGATTCTGAACCTATTCTACTACCCTACAGCATACAGCTTATAGCCCGCCTTCCCCGTTGGACGTTGGTCATTCTTTATCCCGCATACACGTCTCGTCAGGGACGTCCCTGACGCCCTCCAGATCTATATTCTCTATTTACATTTTTTTATTTTCTATCTATATGTCAATCGATAAGCCTTACAGATACGCTGGCGGCACCGGTTGTTGAGGCGGCGTTTTTCCCGGTTATCGCGTCAAATGGTGGAGTAGAACATGAACGACATTGGAACAGTGATCCTGAGGTTCCGCAATGCCGGACTTAAGATCACCCCTCAAAGGTTGAGCATCTTCAGACTTATCATGAAAAACCAGAGTCACCCATCCGCCGATGACATCTATCAGAAAGTCCTTGAGACACATCCGTCCATATCGTTTACCACGGTGTACAAGACCCTTCAGATCCTGCGGGATTTTGGGGAAATTATCGAACTAAACATTGATCCTGAAAGGGCGCATTATGACCCCATGGTAGAGGATCATTACCACACATTCTGTTCCAGGTGCCGTGAAATATGGGATTTATTACCCGACCCCGCAATGGAATCCGCCTTTCCTCCCTCCGCGCCCGACAACGGGTTCATGGTTAAGAGCGTTCAGGTTCACATGGTGGGTATTTGCGGCCATTGCAGGGATTAATTTCCAACCTTGATGACTTCTTACGAAGTCATCAAGGCGCCCATTGGGGGCGCACAAATCGAAGATTTGTGAGGAAAGTGAAAATGACACTTTTCGCTTTCCGTGGAGTAAAAAGCCATGAAAGGACTTTTTACGACCCTATCAACATGAACATTGAACGTTCTTTATCACGTTGAACGTTGAACGTTTTTTACCCCGTTGGACTTTTTGCGGGTCCATCAACTTTACAGGAGGACATGCCATGGCCATATTCAAATGCACGGAATGCGGACAGACGAAGGAGGGCCGCTGTAAACCCAGGAAGTGTCCCGCCTGCGGGGCCGCCGACAGCTTCGAAAAACAGGAATAAAACGACCCGGTCCGCAACCGGCACAAGAAGGAGCCCTCAACTGAAAAACATGGTTTCCCGTCTGCCCATTCTGTTCCTTTTATCCATATTCGTCGTATCCTGTGCGTCCAACATAAAACGGGAGACCGGCCCGTCGGAAAAACTTGCCGAGGCAGAATCCCAGGTCAGCAAGGGACATTATACGGAAGCCCTTAACAGCCTTGACGGTCTGGAGACCCTCACTGCCGGAACCGCCCTGGGGGGAGATGTAAAATTTTTGCTGGGCGAGGTAAATTTCCACCTTGGAAAATATACTGAGGCGGATTCGTACTATGCCTCCTATGAATCGAATTACCCGGACGGGCCACACGCATCCGAGGCGCTTTATAAGCGGGCCATGGCCAAGGTCAGGGAGATACGGAAAACCGTTCTTTACTTTTTCGGAATCAGGAAGGTCATCCCGGCGGATCGGGATATTACGCCCATCAGGGAAGCGCGGCTCCTTTTCACTCAATACCTGGACCGATTCCCGGAGGGAGAGCACGCGGCTGAGGCCTCAAACATGGCCGACACCCTCCTTGAAAAGGAAGGCCTGCATGAACTGAATATAGCCTCCTTCTATCTGAAAAAGGGTAAAACGGAGGCGGCCATATCCAGGGCTTCCGCTGTAATGGACGGGGACTTTTCACCGGAGATCAGGGAAAAAGCCGGCCTGATTGTTCAGCAGGCCAAAGCTCGGACGGATTCACAATAAACTTTTAAGCAGTAAGACACCCTGCAGACGCCTGGCTTACAGGCCGGCCGCTGTACCGAATACCAGGGAAAAGACCTGTGATAGGTTTCCAAAGGCGTGCCAAACCTGAGGAGCATTGGGCATGGGGAGCGTTCGTAATGGCTGAGGAAAACAATCTTCGGTTTCAAGGGGTAGGAAACGGCATAGCCGAGGTTGATGTTCTCATTTTGCGCGGGCAACTTGACGATGCGGAGAAATCCCTCCTGGCCATGCATAAGCGGAATCCGGATTTTGCAGACATCTGCAACAAGATGGGCCAATTATACTTTCAGAAAGGTGACTATCTCCGCGCCAAGGAGTTCCTGGCCAGAGCGGTCAGGCTTAACCCGGACTACACCGAAGCGTCCCTGAACCTGGCGGTTACCTACAACGAGATTGGGAAATATGAGGAGGCCAGAAAGGTTGTAGACCGGGCCCGTGAGAGGGTCAGAAGGAAAAAGATCCCCATTGACCCCTTTATTGCGGGAAAGCTGGCCAACAAGCACAAGGAAGTAGGTGATATTTACAGGGAACTGGGGCTAATGCAGGAAAGTGTGGATGAATATCGGAAGGCCCTGACTCTCTCACCTGGTTTTGCCGATATCCAGGTCAAGTTGGGAATTGCGCTCAGGGAGATGGGCCGCATCGATGAGGCCCTGGATATTTTCTCCACTACGGCGATCAAACGGCCGGACTATCTGGATGCCAGAATTCAGCTTGGCATCACCTACTTTTCACGAGGATTTGTTGACAGGGCACAGGATGAATGGGAGGAGGTTCTGCGGCTGGATCCTCAATATTCCAAAGCCCTGATGTATCTGAGTTTCATTAGGGAGCAGGAGGATTTCTAGAAAACGGGCAACATTTTGATAGGATCGTAAAAAGTCCATCCATGACTTTTTTCGAAGTCATCAATTTTGATAACCTCGCAAAAAGTCCGTCAATTTTTCACCTATCGTTCCCTTGACAGTGCGGCGAATGAATCCTATCATCCCATTAACCATTGATAGGGTCGTAAAAATGATAGGGTCGTAAAAAGTCCATTTATGGCTTTTTACTCCACGGAAAGCGAAAAGTGTCATTTTCACTTTCCTCACAAATCAACAACTTGCCCTGCAAATCATTGATTTGGGCGCTCTTCAATGGGCGCAGTGATGATTTCTTGAGAAGTCATCACATTTAAATAGTACCAAAAAAATGTATCGCCCCCCGGCGCAGGAGGATGCCGTGAGAATGACACAGGAGAATTCCATGAGAGCGTTCCGTCTGATTCTCTTTACGGTAGCCGGCGTTATGTTGGCAGGCATGATCGTATTTACGGCCGCCCCTGTCCTGGCCGCGAACGGAGGAAAAGTACACATCGTCCAGAAAGGCGACACTCTCTGGGACATATCCTCTGAATATCTTTACGACCCTTTCCTATGGCCCAGGGTCTGGAACGCCAACAGGGAAATTGAAAACCCGCACCTGATCTATCCAGGACAGAGTATTACCATTCCTGCGGAAATCGAGGCTCCCAAACCGGCGCCCCGGGTAGCAAAACCGGTTCTCCCCCCACCGCCTCAGCCGGTTGCCGAGGAAAAACCCACGGTTATTCCCAAACCCGCGCCGGAGGTCGAGCCGGTCCTCGAAACCCAGCCGGTGGCCATCCAGCACGAGGTCATTGAGGCCCTGAGCACATACGGCTTTATCGCGGATAAAAGTGAAATCGGCCTCGGTACCATCTCCTCCCAGGAAGAGACCCATATGCTCATCGGGCCGGGCCAGACGGTATTTATTACCCCTGCAAAGGGGCGGTCTCTGGAGAAGGGCGAGAAATATTCCATAGTGCGGGTCTTCAAACAGGTCTTCCACCCAGTTACAGGCAGGCCGATGGGATATCTGGCCAGGATACTGGGAGACCTGTCGGTCGTGGATGTGGGCAACAAGGTGGATACTGCAATAGTTGGGGATATCTATATGGAGGCGCAGGTTGGGGATCACATCATGAAGCACGTACAGTATCAGACATGGCACCGCAAGAATGGGTCACACCCCGGAGAGGTGCTCCGGGGGGTTGTCCTGATTAGTCCTGAGGGAAAAACCATTATGGGAAAAGGGGATGTCCTTTTCCTGGATCTTGGCAGGAAGGATGGCCTCGGAACGGGCGAGGTCCTCACGGTATTGGGCCCAAAGTCAAAAAGCTCTGGGGGAGAAATATCCGCGACGCAATCCAACACCCAGAGATCAAAAGGAAAGGTCGAGGTAATAATAGCCAGAGAGCGAACATCTCTGGCCAGGATCATCCAGAGCAACAGGGAGATAACACCGGGAGATCCGGTAATATCTTCCCCTCAGCAGTAGAATCCAGTCTTCCCTTTTTGTTCAGGGAAAAGCCAATTCACCACAGCGTAACCACTTTCAGGTCACACCATCCTTCGACAAGCTCAGAACAGACAGGGTTATTACACAGGGTAAAACCTAAAGATTAGTATTTTTTACCTTAAAACCCTTCTGTGGAGCAGCCTCCGAACGGCTGCACTGTGGTGAAACAATGCGCCTTATCGCATCGAGCTGCTCTTTCCCCAAAGACTGAATTCTTATTTTCAGGGATATTCGCCGGCAAGGCGTTACTGTGTCGTTCCGCCCTCCGCCGGGGCCTGGCTCTCGGAGGCGGGGGTAGTGCTGCTCTGTGAACCGGGGGACGGCTTCTGTTCATCAGCGGGGATGTTGCCGGTCCGGGCAGGGGATTCCTGAGTTGTTTGGGACTGGACCGGAACCGCCGGCGCAATGGTCCTGCCCCTTAGGCCGGCTGAAGAGAGGTAAGCCAGGCTGAGGGACGTAACCATAAAGAGGACCGCCGCAGTCGTTGTCAGCTTGGCCATGAACCCTGCGGGACCACCGCTTCCAAAGACCGTCTGGCTGGCGCCGCCAAACGCTGCTCCCATCTCAGCGCCTTTACCTGTCTGGAGAAGCACTACCAGGATCAGGAACAGCGCGACAGTGATGTGAATAACTGTGAGAAATATGATCAGCATTACTGTTTTCTCCTTCTAAATAAAATCATCCTACTTCGCGTTAAAGCGAATAATGCGTGCAAAACTGTCAGCTTTAAGACCGGCACCCCCTACGAGGGCTCCATTAATGTCCGGCATGTCCATCAGCTTATCGATATTGTCCGGCTTTACGGAACCGCCGTAAAGTATCCTGATGTCCCCGGCCGTGTCATCACCAAAGATGTTGGCCAGAATGCCGCGGATAAAGCTGTGAACCTCCTGGGCGGTTTCCGGAAACGAGGTCTTACCGGTACCGATGGCCCAGATAGGTTCGTAGGCGATGACCAGTTCACTGCCGCTATCCAGGACAGTGCCATGCGTTCCGCCCCTGACCTGTCTCTCGATAACATCCAGCGTCTTTCCGTATTCTCTCTCACCTAGGGTCTCACCCACACAAAGGATGGGAATCAGCCCTTCCCGGACTGCCGTATTGACCTTCCTGCCGACCTCCCCATCGCCGTCTCCGAAATATTGTCTCCTTTCGGAATGACCAAGGATCACAAAGCGGCAGCCGAGATCACGGAGCATTCCAGCGCTGATTTCGCCCGTATAGGCCCCGTCCTCTTCCCAGAACATGTTCTGGGAAGCCAGTGAAATACCCGTTCCTCTGAGGGCGCGGCCCACTGAGTACAGGGCGGTAAAAGGCGGGGCCAAAACTACGTCCACATCATCCGGCGCATTGCCGATCTCCCGGAAGAGTTCCTGAACCATGTCCAACGCTTCAGGAACTGTTTTGTGCATCTTCCAGTTCGCAACAATAAGCGGTTTGGGCATATCCATTACCTCCTAAGGGCAGCAAGCGGGCTTTACCACCGGCGAAACGATCTGTCAACCAATTGTCTGCCTGTTGATGCGGTCAGCGACTGTCAAGAGCGTTGACGCCGGGCAGCTCACCGGTTTCCAGCAGTTTAAGGAAAGCCCCGCCGCCGGTGGAGATGTAATCCATCCTGTCGGAGTTGCCGGTAGCGTGAACGGCCACATCCGTATCCCCCCCTCCCAGGATAGTCAACGCCTGGGACCGGGCCAGGGTTTCAACGATGGCGAAAGTGCCTTTGCAAAACGGGTAGAGCTCAAATACCCCCATGGGACCGTTCCAGACGATAGTTCGGACATCAACAAGGGCCTGGCGAAACAGGGTGACCGTGGCAGGTCCGATATCCAGCCCCATGTAATCATCCGGGATCTCCTGGCACGGAAAGATCCTCGTCTCGGCCCTCTCCTCTATTTCCCTGGCAACCACGGCGTCGACAGGAAGATAGAACGGAATGCCCCGTTTCCCGGCCCCCTCCATGATTTCCCGGGCAAGATCAAGCATGTCCTCCTCAACGAGGGAACGACCGACCCGCATCCCCATGGATTTCAGGAAGGTAAAGGCCATCCCGCCTCCGATGAGAATCTTGTCGACCTTCTCAAGGAGACTCACAATAGCCTTGATCTTTCCGGACACCTTAGCTCCGCCGATAATGGCGACCAGGGGTCGAACCGGTTCCTCGAGCGCCTTTTTAAAGAAGGAAATCTCGTTTTTAACCAGGAATCCAGCGACGGCGGGCCTCAGGAGGACCGGGACTCCCACAACGGAGGCATGCTTCCGATGGGCTGTGGCAAACGCATCATCAACGTATATCTCCCCAAGGGACGCCAGCTCCCGGGAAAAATCGGGGTCATTGGCACTTTCTCCAGGATGGAACCGAAGGTTTTCCAGGAGGAGAATATCTCCAGGATGGAGACCCTTCACCAGGCTCTTCACCTCTTCACCAATGCAGTCGGGAGCCATCATCACATGCTGGTGCAAAAGGCGTCCCAGACGCTTTGCGACCGGGCTGAGGCTCATCTCCGGCCTCACCTTGCCGTTGGGTCTGCCGAGGTGGCTCATGAGGATGACGCTGCCGCCTCCATCGAGAATATGGTTGATGGTGGGAAGTGTGGACCTTATTCTCGTGTCGTTGGCGATGTTCCCATCACTGTCAAGGGGAACATTGTAGTCCACACGGACAAGCGCCCGCTTTCCATGAAAGTCAACGTCTTCCACCGTCAGTTTATCCATTACGATTAAACCCCGTAAAGGTATTTCATGAGATCCCTCAGCCTCGAGGCATAGCCGAATTCGTTGTCATACCAGGCGAGCACCTTGGCCATCCGCCCTCCTATGACCTTGGTCATAGGAGCGTCGAAGATGGATGAGGCATCGTTTCCGTTGAAATCCACGGAGACCAGGGGATCCTCGGAATAGCGAAGAAAACCTACAAGCGGACCCTCCTCCGAGGCCTTTTTCATGGCATCGTTGATAACCTCCGGGTCCACATCCTTCCCCAGATCAACGGTCAGATCCACCAGCGAGACGTTGGGGGTCGGAACCCGGACGGCAATGCCGTCAAGCTTGCCTTTCAACATGGGAAGAACCTCAGCCACAGCGACAGCGGCGCCGGTCGTGGTGGGTATCATGGAGACCCCGGCGGCCCTTGCTCTCCTCAGGTCCTTATGGGGCAGGTCAAGTATGCGCTGATCGTTGGTGTAGGAGTGGATGGTTGTCATGATCCCGTGAACGATCCCGAAATTTTCGTCCAGGACTTTTGCCACCGGAGCGAGGCAATTGGTGGTGCAGGAGGCATTGGATATAATTCTGTGTTTATCCCTGTCGAGATCCCGGTTATTAACACCCATGACCACGGTGATGTCCGGAGCCTTGGCTGGAGCCGAAATTACAACATGAGAAGCCCCGGCCTCGAGGTGTTTCCCGGCCGCTTCCCGCGTCCTGAAAAGCCCCGTGCACTCCAACACGACATCAATACCCAGCTCTTTCCAGGGCAGGTTTCCGGGATCTTTCTCCGACAGAACCTTCACTTCCCTTCCACCTATTTTAATGGTGTCCTCCGTAGTTTCGACCTCGTCGGAAAGGCAGCCGTGGACCGAATCATGGCAGAGGAGAAAACTTAATGTCCCGGCATCCGTAAGATCGTTAATTGCAACAAATTCGATTGAAGCGTCGTGAAGGGCACTTCTCACGACAAGCCTTCCGATGCGGCCGAACCCGTTGATCGCGACTCTGACGGCCATGAACTCATCCCTCCTTCCAGGATCCGGGAGCGACGGGGCGCTCCTAAAAAATTTTGACCATAAATAGGGTCGTAAAAAATCCATCCATGGTTTTTTACTTCACGGAAAGCGAAAAATGTCATTTTCACTTTCCTAACAAATCTTCGATTTGCGCGCTCTTCTGTGGGCACGTTGATGACTTCTAACGAAGTCATCAACCTTAATCCGGTTAACGTTCAAACATTATCAACCACCTGCGCCCCAGTCAAACCATTTTTAAATTTCCTGCATTCACAACTGTCACACCATCATAGGCAGGGAGAAATAATATTCAGGTAACGGATTAACCAGCTTGACAAAAGCTACCGAATTTCCTAGAATTTCTATGACTGAAAAGTGCCACTTTGCGCTTCACGCTATTGCCGACAGGTCCCGACATGAAGAAGATCGCTTCAAAAAAAGGGCATATCCTGATTATTGAGGATGATCCCATCTCGAGGAACATCCTTTCAAACATCTTTGAAAACGAGGGGTACACCGTCTCCGTTGGGTCAGACGGCGTGGAAGGCCTGGAAAAAATCCTCAGTGAGGCACCTGACCTGGTCATTCTGGACGTTGTCCTCCCAAGACTGTCCGGCTTTGAGGTGTGTCGATCCGTCAGGAAAAACCGGTCCGCATCCTCCATCCCGATCCTGATAATAACCTCGCTTGATCGGAAAGAAAACATTATCAAGGGCCTGAAATCGGGGGCTAACGATTACATACCCAAACCGTTCAATCCCGCGGAAGTCCTGGCCAGGGCCAAGGTGAATCTGGAACAGAAGTTTTTCCTCGACAAGCTCAAGGACAGGACCAGCAAGTTCCGGCTGGCCTATGAAGTTCTGGAAACAACCACGTCCCTGCTGGATCTAAAAAGGATCCTTTTCGTTCTTGTGGAGAAAACAGCGGTGGCTTTGAAAGCGGAACGGTGTTCCATCGTGGTGGTTGAGAACGAATGGGATGAGGAAAGCAGCGGTATGAAGGGTAGGGTCCTGGTCTCCCACGAGGATCCCAACCTCCACGAAATCTCCATCGACCTGTCAAGATACCCAGAGATTCTCAAGGCATTCAGCACCGGTGAGGTCGTTCTGGTGGAGGACGTCGCCACCGACCCACTGATGAAAGACGTTCGTGAAATGGTAGCGCCCCTTGGATACCAATCCATCCTCGCCGCGCCCCTTTCCTTTCGCGGAGAGGTGATGGGAGCACTGCTTCTCCGATCGGCAAGGTCCGGAAGAAGCTTCTCGGAAGAAGAGATCGCCATTGCGAGGGTCATAGCCGGAGCGAGCACCAACGCTCTGAAAAACGCTTCCCTGTACGAGGCATTGGAGGACAGAACCCGGAGAGCCGAGAAACTCAACGAGGAACTTCTGAGAACCAACCAGGAACTCGAACGTTTGAGTAAGGTCAAATCGGAGTTCGTCTCCACGGTTTCCCACGAACTGCGAACACCTCTGACATCCATTATCGGATTCTCGGAGCTTATGGCCGAGGAACAGGCAGGAGCCCTCACCAGAGAACAGAAGGAGTATACCCGGCAGATCCTTCGGAAGGGAAAGGATCTGCTGGCACTGATCAACGATATCCTGGACACAGGTCGTTTAGATGCAGGCCGCATTGCCTGCAGGTTCAGAATGGTTAACCTGCGGGATGTAATGAACAATGTCCTGTCATCAACCCGGCATGTAACGGGCGCCAAACCCCTGATCCAGATGGAACTGCCCGACGATCTGCCGGAAATAGAGGCCGATCCCGACAAAGTCGCCCAGATCCTTACCAACCTCACCACCAACGCCCTGAAATTTTCTCCGGGCGGTTCACCGGTGGTCATAAGCGCCAGGCTTCTTGAAGGACGCCGGGAGAACGACAAAAGCGACCTGGTACGTATCAGCGTGACGGATCAGGGAATAGGAATAACGGAAGAGAATCTGGAAAAGGTATTCGAACGGTTTTTCCAGATCGACCAGGGGGCGGCCAGATCTCGAACAGGCGCGGGCCTTGGATTATTCATATCCAAATCCCTCGTTGAACTCCATGGAGGAAAAATCTGGGTTGAAAGCATCCACGGAAAGGGCAGCACATTCCATTTCACCCTCTCCCTGTCTCAGGCCTGAAAACAACCGGCCCCTCTAAATTTTTATTCCTTCCTGCTGAACGTAAGCTCTTTACCGTCTGCGTCCACCACAACTGTTTCGCCATCCTTAAAGACGCCGGACAGAATATCGGTGGCGAGGACGTTCTGTATCCTCTTCTGTATAACTCTTTTCAATGGCCTGGCCCCATATGCGGGATCGTAACCCTCTTTCGCGATGAGCTGCAATGCACTATCCGTCAGTTCCAGGGATATTCCCCTGTCCGCGAGAAGGGATTCCAGCCTGCGGATCTGGGTGCCGACGATAACCTTGATCTCCTCCCTGGTCAGGGAATGGAATATTATGACATCGTCAACTCTGTTGAGAAACTCCGGTCGAAAGTGGGATTTCAAAGCCTCCATGATCCTTTGTCTTATCTTTTCCTCCCCTTCGAATTGGAACTCTGCCAGGTAGTCACTTCCAATATTTGATGTCATGATCACGACGGTATTACGGAAATCCACAGTCCTGCCCTGCCCATCGGTCAGACGTCCGTCATCCAGCAGCTGGAGCAGAACGTTGAAGACATCCCGATGGGCCTTTTCTATCTCATCGAAAAGGATGACGCTGTAGGGACGCCGCCTCACCGCCTCGGTGAGATAACCTCCCTCCTCATAACCGACATACCCGGGAGGGGCCCCGATGAGCCTGGCAACAGCATGTTTTTCCATGAATTCGGACATATCCACCCGAACCATGGCATTTTCGTCATCGAAAAGAAATTCAGCCAGGGCCTTGGCCAGTTCGGTCTTTCCAACACCGGTGGGTCCCATGAATATGAATGAGCCGATGGGACGATCGGGGTCCTGGAGGCCGGCACGCGACCTCCTGACTGCGTTGGACACGGCGATCACGGCCTCTTTCTGCCCTATCACCCTTTCGCTGAGACGCTCTTCCATTTTGATGAGTTTCTCAACTTCCCCTTCCACCAGGCGGCTGACCGGAATTCCTGTCCAGCGGGACACGATTTCCGCAATATCATCAGAGTCAACCTCCTCCTTGAGCATTCTCTGGATCGATTGGAGCTCCTGAAGCTTACGGTTCGCCTCCGCCAGCGCCTCCTGAACCCGGGGAAGACGACCGTACTTGAGCTCCGCCGCCGCCTCGAGGTTGCCCTCCCGTTCAGCCCTTTGTGCCTCGTTCCGCACTTGCTCCAGTTCCTCTTTCAGGGAACGGATGGTCTGGATCGTATCTTTCTCCTGTTGCCAGTGCGCTTTCATAGCCGACCCTTTTTCCGAAAGATCGGCAAGTTCTTTTTCGATCTTTTTCAGCCTGTCCCTGGAACCTGGATCCTTCTCCTTTTTCAGCGCCTCCTTTTCAATCTGAAGCTGAACTATCTTTCTTTCCACCTCATCAATCTCCTGCGGGAGACTGTCTATCTCGATGCGCAGGCGGGAAGCAGCCTCGTCCATAAGATCAATGGCCTTGTCCGGAAGAAAGCGATCGGCAATATAACGGTGGGAAAGTGTCGCCGCCGCAACAATCGCCGAGTCGGTAATACGGACACCGTGGTGCACCTCATATCGCTCCTTGAGGCCGCGAAGGATGGCAATGGTATCCTCCACTGAAGGCTCGGATACGTAGACCTGCTGGAAGCGCCGCTCCAGAGCGGCATCTTTCTCGATATATTTACGATATTCATCCAGGGTAGTCGCTCCGACGCATTTTAACTCCCCTCGCGCCAGCGCTGGTTTGAGCATATTTGACGCGTCCATGGACCCTTCGGCGCGGCCGGCCCCGACAAGGTTGTGAAGCTCATCGATGAACAGGATGATCTCACCAGCGCCTTCTTCCACTTCCTTTAAGACCGCCTTGAGCCGCTCCTCGAATTGTCCCCTGTATTTGGCGCCTGCGACAAGGGCGCCCATGTCCAGGGCCACGATCCGCTTGCTTTTCAGACCCTCCGGAACATCTCCTGCGGCTATTCTCTGGGCAAGGCCCTCTGCAATGGCGGTCTTGCCGACACCGGGCTCTCCTATCAGGACCGGGTTGTTCTTTGTACGTCTTGACAGAACCTGAATAACCCTCCTGACCTCGTCGTCCCGGCCGACAACAGGATCCATCTTGCCTCGCCGTGCCAGGTCTGTGAGATCCCGCCCGTATTTCATGAGCGCCTGATAGCTCTCCTCGGGATTCTGGTCCGTCACACGGTGGCTGCCCCGGACATCCTTCAGCGCGCCCAGTACCTGGTCCCGGTTGATCCGGGCGGAACGGAGAATATCTGCGACCGCCCCTTCCTTCTCCTGGAGCATGGCCAGGAATAGATGTTCGGTGCTGACATATTCATCCTTCAGAGCCTCCGCTTCCGTAAGAGCGAGATTAAAGAGGTTGTTCAGACGCGGGCTGATATACGCCTGGGTCAGCCCCGAAACCCGGGGCATACGATCAAGGGCATCTTCCAGCGCTGTCTTGACGCCGTTGGGATCGGCTCCCACCTTCTCAACGAGGGGCCAAATCACTCCCCCTCCCTCCTGATCCAGAAGAGCGTGGAGCAGGTGCTCTATCTCTATTTGTTGATGCCCACGTTCCTCGGCATCGCGCTGCGCCCCCTGAAGTGCCTCCTGGGCCTTGATTGTTAATCTGTCAAAATTTAATGCCATCTGGTCTTCCTCCCACCATGAAAATCTCTTAAGCGGACCTGTCGCGAGCTAATTGCCGAACGCTAAGCGGAAACCATTCCCCGCATTGTAAAATGGCTCGAAGAGACTTTTTACGAGGTCGTCAATGGTTAAAAACTAACCATTTCCATGGTGGTGTCAAATCAGTCAGACCAGCCCCGGAGCAGGTGAGGCTCTCGGAATAGTAATCTTCTGGAGAATATGTGGTATTGACATGTACGACAATATATTTAATTTTCATATATAATGAAAATAAGGGGGTTTATCGAATGATCGTTTACGACCTGCACTGTTCCCGAGGCCATGTTTTCGAAGGCTGGTTCAGGGGACACCAGGAGATGGAACAGGAAAAGAGCGCCGGGCGCCTTACATGTCCTATGTGCGGCACTCAGGAGATACAACTTCTTCCATCAGGGGGACATTTCTCAAAAAAATCTGAGGATGCATCCTCAGCCAAACCCGAGCCTTCATTTGCCAAGAGGCTAAGTGACTATCTGGAAGAAAAATTCGAAAACGTAGGCCCAAACTTTGCGGAAGTTGCATTCAAGATACATTTCGGAGAGATCGATCAGAAAAACATTCGTGGATCCGTTACCCCGGACGAAGAAAAGGACCTGCAGGAAGAGGGGGTTGAGTATCTCAAGATCCCCATCCCCAAATTCCAGAGCTGAGTCTTTCCAATCCTGGTTGAAAGAGGGTCGAAAATCAGGTTTGTCGATAAGACCGACCGCCGGAACGAAAGCAGCCGCTCAATGGCGGCTGCTTTTATTTCTGGTGGGCGATACTGGGTTTGAACCAGTGACTTCTACCGTGTGAAGGTAGCACTCTCCCGCTGAGTTAATCGCCCCAATGTTGATTGGGTCGTAAACAGGCCATCCATGGTTTTTTACTCCACGGAAAGCGAAAAATGTCATTTTCACTTTCCTTACAAATCTTCGATTTGCGCGCCCCTCAATGGGCGCATTGATGACTTCTTAACGAAGTCATCAATGGCAAAATTATATCAGCACATCAAGGGGTGTCAACCCTGCGGCCTCTATCCTAAAACGACGACCCTATGGTGGCGGCGGTGAGTTTGCCGTGGATAACGCCCCTGGTGCCGATGAGGCGATCGGCCATCTTTCTTATATCCGAACTCTTGCCCCTCACCACGATGATCTCCAGACAATGGGCGTGAGTAAGGTGAACGTGAAGACTGGAGATAATCGAGGCTCCCATCTCATGCTGAATGTGGGTCAGGGCGTCCGCCAGTTCCCTGACGTGGTGGTCATAGACAATCGTTACCGTGCCGACCGTCTCCTCGTCGGCCTCCCACTCCCCTTCAACCAGATAGTCCCTGACAAGGTCCCTCAATGCCTCCGAACGGTTGGCGTAGCCTTTGTCAGCAATTAACTCATCGAAACGTGCCAGGAGCCGGCTTGGCATTGACACGCCGAAGCGGGTCAATCTCTCTATTTGCATTATGGCCTCGGACTACTGTCCCGTGGGAGTTTTTACCTCTGGAGCTGCCTTGGGAGGACGGCCCCGACGCTTGGGGGCGGTCGCTTTGGAAGCCCCTGCCGAAGCTGTTGCCTTGGGGGGACGGCCTCGACGCTTGGGGGCGGCCGCTTTGGAAGTCCCCGTCGAAGCTGCTGCCTTGGGAGGACGGCCCCGACGCTTGGGAATGGCCGCTTTGGAAGTCCCTGCCGAAGCTGCTGCCTTGGCTGCCTTGGGGGGACGGCCCCGCCTCCTTGAGGCCGGTGCCTTGTCCTTGGAACCGGCCTTCAACTGCCGGGTAAGCCCGCTGATCCTTTTATCGATCTCCTTGATATTGGAGACTAATTCGGCAATATTCGTTTCATCCTTTTTTCCCGGCTTTTTGTAGCTTCCGTAAAATGCCTCGCCCAGTTCTTCGAAAAGGTCTTTTTTCTGCCGCTTCAAGGACCCTATTTCGATTCTCATCTGTGCCGCTTTTGTGACCCTGTCGGCTTCACCCTTTCCCTTCATGACGACATCCACCAGCTTTTTGCGAAAATCGTCTAGAGCACCTTTTACTTTTTCCAACTCTTTTTCCATACCTTTCTCCTTTCATAATTTACAATTAATGAATTATTTACTTAATTTATTAATTGTAAATATAACATTATTAAATGGTCATCAATACCCAAAATATTTATTCGCAGATTTTTTCGGAACCTGGAGTAAAACAGGTTCAACGTAAAAAAGAAAGTCCAGAGTCCATCCGCCTTCGCTGAAACTACGGCGCGACAGGGTGTCCAGAGTCCAGAGGAAAAAAGCGGAGACGGAGAGCGCAACGACGGAAGGGCTTGAGGGCGTATCGAGATACAAAAGTATCGAGGTTTTCCAGACCTCAAATCCTAGACCCTGGTTATTTCACCACAGTGCAGCCGCTTGAAGGCTGCACCACAGGGTTTTAAAAAGGGTTCATCACAATAATGCGCACCTCACTGCATCTTAAAGCATGATTTAACAGGGATGAAGGGGATGGAGGGGATAAGGCGCATCCCTCACCAAAGCCGTTGAGGCACTTCGGGTTGCGATGAAAGCTTGCTTTATTCTCAATCCGAAGTGTCTCAATCAGCCGATTTCAGAGAAATCCCTCTCCCCCGGGAGAGGTTTGGTGAGGGGAGTATCTTTTCCATGGACACCGGGGCTCTGAAAGGGGTTGTTCGGGAATTTATCCCCTCCATCCCCTCCATCCCTGTGAGAAAAGGTTCATGATGATTATCCGCCCCAGGCTCCGACGAAGCTGAACAGGGAGCGAGCGTGAGAAAAGAATTTCACAGCCAGGTACTCGTTTTTGCGATGACCCAGAATTTATTACTTTAAAACCCTCCTTTAAAACCCTGGTGAGTTGGCTTTGGACCTTGGACTTTGAACGTTGAACGTGGTTATTCGGACGTTGAGCATGAATTTAAACCACCAGGCGGACGCCGTAATAGATGAACCAGAAACCCAATACCACCAGGGCCATTGAGCACAGGTACATCAGGGTCGAATAGAATTTCATGTCCGAGATGCCTATCCCTCTTGAGACCGTTGTGGAAACCAGCGTGTACCACGCGAGGTCTCCGGAAATATGCCCGGCGAAAAAAACGGCCACTCCGAGAGGACCTCTTTCGGCCGCCACCGTCAGATATGCCAACCCTACCGTCGCCCACCAGAGGGTCCAATAGGGGTTTGAGAGGCTGCCGGCAATACCCAGGAACACCGCCCTGCGACCGCTTTGTTCCGGCCCGGATGGTTTTTCCGTAAATTCTCCCGACCTGACGACAGTGAACATGCCCTTTCCCATCCACACAAGGATGAGCCCTCCGGCAAGACCGATCCAGCCCTGGACCGGCCTGGCCTGGAACAACGGGCCCGCACCGAGGAAGACGAGGGAAACCAGGCCCAGTTCCAGAATGCCGTGACCGAGGACAGCCAGGGGACCGAATTTCCAGCCGTAACTGGGTGAATTTCCCAGCGTAACCGCGAGAAGAGGTCCCGGCATCAGGGCGCCTGAAAGGGCCACGATAAACGACGAGAAGTAAAGCACCAGGAAACTCATTCTCGTCCAGCCTCCATGCGCAGGCTTTTGAGAATATCCACCTGGTCCTTGTATCGGCCCCGCGAAACCGGAAGGGGCCGGGTCTCAAGGATAGCGGGATGATCCCTGAACTCCCCCATCCCAAAGAGGGTTTTAAATCCATCCTTTCCCATAAGACCCTCTCCGATCCGTGCGTGCCTGTCTATTCCGGCCCCAAGAGGCCTTGCCGAATCGTTGATATGAAATGCCCTGATGAACTCGGTACCGGCCTCGTCGTTGATCCTGGCGAGGGCTTTTTTTATCCCGTCGCCGACGCCCAGATCATATCCCCCCGCGAAGGCATGAGCGGTATCAAGACAAAAACCGACCCGGTCCGGAAATGGGATGGACCTTCTGATTCGGCCGAGTTCCGTAAAGTCGCCCCCCAGGGTGTCGCCCGACCCGGCGGTATTCTCCAGTAGGATAACAGGTCCACCACAGGCCCCATCAAGGACCCGGGTGAAAAAATCCGCCGCTCTCCTGATTCCGTCCTCAAGACCTGAGCCTCTGTGGGATCCGGGATGGACCACCAGATAATCGACCGCGATCTGCCGACATCTGGAATACTCCGCCTTCATGGCATCAAGGGATCTTTTCCACAGCCCATGATCAGGTGATGCCGGATTGATCAGATAGGATCCGTGAACCATAACGGAGCGGAGCGGAGATTCCGCCAGCCTTCCTTTGAACTTCCCTGCCACATCGCAGGGAACCGGCGGCACGGACCATTTGCTGGGCGACCCCGAAAAAATCTGCATGGCCTCGCAGCCGTCCTCCTCCGCCCTTTCAATGGACCGTTCCAGTCCACCGGATATGGATTCGTGTGCCCCGATCAACATCGCCTTGCCTTTAGCTTGGGGGACGTAGTTAAGTTGTTAAGTTGTTTATTTGCTGATTTGTAAGCATAATATCCGTGTTTTTCCAGCCGTCGGAAAAACAACTTAACAACTTAACTACGTCCCCTGGACTTTTTACGACCCTATCAACAGAGGATATGGAAACGTCGTAATGAATGTCAAGGCCGTCTTATTCGATCTCGGGGGAGTCTACTATACCGAGGGATTTCGTGATGGGCTCTACGCCATCGCCGGCGAGGTCGGGGCGGACGCGGCCCACCTATACTCGGCCGGGAAAGAACTTGTCTTCACCACCGGATACATCACCGGAAACGCTCCCGAATCCGAGTTCTGGAAGGCCCTTGCAAACACGACGGACACGGAGGAGAATCCTCGGCAATACAGACAGATTATTCTTGAGTCCTTCAAACTCCGGGGCGGGATGGATTTTCTTGTCCAGGAAATACGCCATGAAGTTCCCGTCGGCCTGTTGACGGATCAGACCAACTGGCTGTATGAACTCCAGGAGCGTGACAACCTGTTCCTTAATTTCGACCAGGTCATCTCCTCTTATGAGGAAGGTTTCAGCAAGAGAGATTATGAGATATTCCGAACAGCCTGTCAGCGAATGGACATATTTCCCGAGGAAGGGATTTTCTTCGATGATAATATGGAGAACGTCGAAAAAGCCAGGGAATTCGGGTTTTCGGCCCACCTGTTTCGAAGTCCCGGAGCCTGCCGGGACGTCCTCCTGACGGCCGGGCTTTTCAAGAAACAAGGATGATGACTTTTTACGATCATATAAAAGTTGATGACTTCGTAAAAAGTCATCACCGCGCCCAAGGAGGGCGCCCTTTGAATCTGGTGCGAAAGGGGGGATTCGAACCCCCACGGAGTTGCCCCCACTGGACCCTGAACCCAGCGCGTCTACCAGTTCCGCCACTTTCGCTGATAAATTTCCACCACCGCGGCATGGATAATTTTCCGAGTGTTGTCCCCGCAGGTTGGTCCCGATCTTGCTTGTAAAATTATAGGCGCTAATTAAAACACGGAGGAATAAATTGTCAAGAAGAACCTCATCTGAAAAACCCGGTGTAAAGAGGAGGAGAACGTCGAACCCCTACAGGGAAACTATCCTTCAGTTCCTCGCCGGAAAATCCACCAGGCCTCTCCTGTCCAGGGAGATTTCTGAAGCTCTTCAGGTCCCACCGGATGAGAAGGGAACCTTTACGAGGGCATTAAATGCGCTGGTCCGGTCCGGTTCGGTAATCCGGATAAAGGGGGGACGCTACGCCCTCCCATCGAGGGTCCATCTGGTAACTGGAACCATCCATATCAACAGCGTGGGAAAGGGCATCCTCGTTCCGGAGGACAATACCGGGGAGGTTGCGGTTCCCCCGACCTATCTTAATTCCGCGATGCACGGCGACAGGGTAATCGTGAGGGTGGAGCGGCCTGCCCGCCATGGCAGACCCTTGGGCCGCGTTATCCGTATTGTGGATCGCGCCCACCAACAGATCGTCGCCTATTTTGAAAAAGCCGGCGATGCATCATTCGGCAGACCTTATGACATCCGTTTGGGTAGAGAGGTTATCATCCCGAAAGGCTCCGAAGGTAAAGCCCTCCCCGGGCAGATGGTGGTAGTGGAGATCACCCGCTATCCGGAACGTGGAATGGCGGCCACCGGCGCTGTGATGGAGATCCTGGGATACCCTGATGATCCGGGGTCGGAAACCATGGCGGTTGTTCACACATTCAAGATCCCCCACCGTTTTCCCAACGCAGCGGTCAAATCCGCCGCTGCGATTACCGGACCGATTCCGAGGGGTTCTTTGAGGAAAAGAGAGGACCTGAGGGATCTTGACTTTGTCACCATCGATGGCACCGGCGCGAAGGATTTTGATGATGCACTCTACGCGACACGCGCCACCAGCGGGGTGATCACCCTGTTTGTGGCCATCGCGGATGTCTCCCATTTTGTCAGGACAGGGTCTCCCCCGGACCGTGAGGCGCTCAGAAGGGGTAACTCGGTCTACTTTCCCGACATGGTCATCCCGATGCTTCCCGAGCGGCTCTCCAACGATCTTTGCAGCCTGAAGCCCCATGTTGACCGGCTGACCTTTACCTGTCGGATCGAGGTTGACCGGGCCGGCAACCTGTCGGACCACCGCCTCTTTCCCGGGGTGATCAGGAGCGCTGCCCGACTGACCTACATTGGGGTGGAGAACTACTTTAACGGAAACGATGGCCCCGATTCGCCCCGGGGACCGGTTGCACAGAACCTCGACTGCCTTCACGAACTCTTCGAACGGCTGGTAAAAAGGCGCCGGGACCGCAACAGCCTGGACTTCGACCTGCCCGAACCTGAGGTTGTCCTGGACAGCCTGGGACATGTGGAAAACATCTACCGCTCCAACCGCTATACCTCCCACAAGGTGGTGGAGGAATGCATGTTGCTGGCCAACGAGGTGGTCGCCAGAATTTTGCGCGAGTCTGATTCTCCGGGAATCTACCGCATCCATGAACCGCCGGATGAAGGACGCATCGAGGAACTCAACCATCTTCTGGCAGCCCTGGGATACCACGTTCCCTCTAAACTTAGCCGTTCACCCCAGCCTTTCAAAAGGATACTAGAAGACTCCAGGGGGAGCGTCAGGGAACGTTTTCTCAACACGGTTATCCTGAGATCCATGATGAGGGCACAGTATTCCACCGTACCGAGCGGACATTTCGGTCTGGCGCTTGGCGACTATACCCACTTTACATCACCGATCCGCCGCTACGCCGATCTCATGGTCCACAGAATTCTCAAGGGGATAATGGAATTCGCAGCCCCTGTACGTCACTCCGACCTGGAAAACATCTGTGCTCACGTAACGGAGACCGAACACATCGCCGAATCGGCCGAAAGGGACATACTTTCGCTGTTCAGAGCCCGTTTCATGGAGAATAAAGTAGGGCAGGAATTTTCCGGGGTGATCTCCGGCATCACAACCTTCGGTTTTTTCGTGGAACTGCAGGAATTTTTCGTTGAAGGGCTGGTTCACCTGTCTTCTCTGAACGACGACTACTACCACTTCAATGAAAGGGAGTTGACCCTCATTGGGGAACACACCGGGCGAATATTCCGAATCGGTGATCCAGTTACCGCCCGGGTCATTCATGTGGATGCTTCACGCCGCCACATCGATTTCGAGACCGTCTGAGACACAATGCTTGAGGGACACCGAATGAAGCGCGCGCCCGCCGGGACTGTTGCCCTGGGATCACCTGGATATCCCAGGCCGCTGTACAAAATCTCCTCACCGCCCGACCCCTTGTATATCAGCGGACAGATAGTGAAAGATGACGACCTGGCGGTAGCAATCGTAGGATCGCGCAGGCCAACCCCTTACGGAATTTCAATGGCGCAAAAACTTGCCCGAAACCTGGTCCGGTACGGCTTTACCATTGTAAGCGGCATGGCCCGGGGCATCGACGCCGCCGCCCACCGCGCCGCGCTCGACACGGGTGGAAGAACCCTTGGTGTCCTGGGATGCGGGCTCGATCAGGACTATCCCCGGGGGAGCATGCCCTTGAAGTCCAGGATCTCACGGCAGGGGGCGCTTCTGACCGAATTCCCCCCGGGGACCAAGCCCGTAAGCTGGAATTTCCCGCGACGCAACAGGATCATCAGCGGGCTGTCCCTTGCGGTGGTCGTAGTTGAAGCCGGCGTGAAGAGCGGGTCACTCATTACCGCCCGCTGGGCCCTCGACCAGGGAAGAGAGGTTATGGCCGTCCCGGGCCGCGCGGACAGCGGCATGTCCCAAGGCACCTTGGCGCTGATCAAGGACGGCGCTGTGCCGGTAGCCTGCGCGGCTGATGTAATCCACTCTTTGGGAATCGAGTTCCCACGGTCCGAACAGGCGTCGCGCCGGCCGTCCAACAGGATAGTCATGGAACTGAACACTAGGCCCATGAGACCGGAAGAGATCGCTCGTGCGCTTAATTGGTCTATCCCAAAGGTCCTCACGGAGCTGTCGCATCTCGAGATCGCCGGGCTGATCGTAAAGAATCCCGGGGGAACCTATTCCATACGATAGAACCCGGAGTCCAACGTCCATCCACCTTCGCTGAAGCTACGGCGCGACAGGGTGTCCAGAGTCCAGAGTCCAGTGTCCAGAGTCCAGAGTCCAGAGGGAAAGGCGGACACGGAGACGCGAAGACGAAGAGCGCATCGGCGGAAGGGCAATATGGGAGTACGGGCGTGGGGGCGTGTCGAGATATCAAAGTATCGAGGTATGGAGGTGTGGAAACCCGGAATAAAAAGATGTTGACAATTTGACCGGCATCCTGTTTAGAACCTAACCATTATGATGAGTCGTAAAAAGTCCATTCGCGGCTTTTTACTCAACGGAAAGCGAAAAGTGTCATCTTCACTTTCCTCACAAATCAACGACTTGCCATGCAAGCCATTGATTTGGGCACCCTCGCCGGGCGCGTTGATGGGTCGTAAAAAGGCTCTTCCGTAACCGTGCCGGAATAAACATAAATCATGATCCGAGGAATCCATGTCAAAATCTCTTATAATCGTAGAATCACCCACTAAAGCGAAGACCATCGGTCGGATCCTTCCCGAGGGATACGAGGTGATTTCCTCCAACGGCCACGTCATTGATCTTCCCGCCAAGGAACTTGCCGTCGATCCGGAAAAAGGTTTCGCTCTAAAAAACAGGGTGATACCCAGCAAGAGGAAGATCCTCAGCCAGATCTCCAAGGCGGCAAGCGATGCCGACAGGGTCCTGCTTGCCTCGGACCCGGACCGGGAAGGCGAAGCCATTGCGGTCCTTATCGCCAGGCATCTCAAAATCCCCGAGGACAAAGTATACCGGGTCCTTTTTCACGAGATAACCAAAAAAGGTATTCTAAAAGCCATTGAGAACCCCGGAAGGCCCGATGAACTGAAGTTTGAGGCCCAACAGGCGCGGCGCGCCATCGACCGGCTTGTGGGGTATAAAGTAAGCCCGGTCCTGTGGAAAAAAATCAAAAGGGGCATCTCCGCAGGCAGGGTACAGTCGGTTGCCCTTAGACTTATATGTGAAAGGGAGAAGGATATTATCGCCTTTTCCCCGGAGAACTACTGGCTCATCTTCTCGCACCTGAAAGCCGACCAGCCCCCGGAGATAAAGGCCCGTTTGATATCCGTCGATAACGAACGGATCGGGGGAACGAAAAACCGCTTGTCGGATGAATCCCATGCCCTGGAGGTTCAGGCCCGGCTCAGGAAAGAGCTCCATTCAATCACCGATATCCAGGTAAAAAAAGTCCATCGTAGTCCCGCTCCTCCTTTCATTACAAGTACCCTGCAGCAGGATGCGGCGAGGAAGGTTCGATTCACAGCCAAGAAGACCATGATGATCGCCCAGCAGCTCTACGAAGGCGTGGCCCTCGGAAATGCCGGAACAACCGGACTGATCACCTATATGCGGACCGACTCCCTTCGTGTGTCGAAGGAAGCGATCGATGGGGCCCGTCAGGAGATAGCCCGCGTCTTCGGCCCGGACCACCTTCCGAAAACCCCTAGGACCTACCGCAACAGGAAGGGTGCCCAGGATGCCCATGAGGCCATTCGCCCCACCAATCCCGAACTGGACCCGAAGACCGCCGCACAATACCTGAATAAGGACCAGGCACGGCTTTATGAACTTATCTACAAGAGGTTTATCGCATCCCAAATGGCGGACGCCATTCTGGAAAAAACCCTTGTGTCAATCCAGGCCGGCCCCTTCGGCCTTCAGGTGGCCGGTCAGGTTACCATCTTTAACGGGTTTACGGCCCTGTACGAGGAGGGAAGGGATGATGAAGCCAACGGAGGTCCTACCCTTCCGCCCATGAAAAAAGGGCAGAAACTTACCCTTGTTGATGTTGAGGTGGAAAAAAAGACAACTCAGCCGCCACCAAGATTTACGGAAGCCACACTGGTAAAGATCCTGGAGGAAAAAGGGATCGGGCGGCCCAGCACCTATGCCGCCACCCTCGAAACCATTCAGAAACGCAGTTACGTTATCAAGGAACAAAGACGCTTTCTTCCCACGACCCTTGGAATGGCCGTGAATGATTATCTCGTATCGAGGTTTCCCCGCCTGGTTGACGTTAAGTTTACCGCCGACATGGAGGATCAGCTCGACAGCATCGCGGAGGGCAACAAGACCTATACCGAAATGCTTTCCGGATTTTACAACCCCTTTACCCAGGAACTTCTGGAAGCGGAAACGGCCGGTGATGCCTATGCCTGGGGTATGACCGACATGCAGTGCCCGGACTGCCAGAAACCTCTTCAGATAAAAATGAGCGGAAAAACCGGGGAATTCCTGGCATGCTCCGGATATCCCGAATGTAAGTTCACCTCCAATTTCAAAAAGGCATCCGATGGAAGCATCGAACTGGTCCAGGAACAGGAGGTTGAGGAGCGCTGTCCCCAATGCGGCAGCCCGATGGTCCTCAGGCAGGGACGTGGCGGCCCCTTTATCGGCTGCACCCGCTATCCCGAATGCCGCGGCACCCTGCCGCTTTCCACCGGGGTACACTGTCCGGAGGATGGCTGTGACGGTGAGCTGGTGGTCAAAAGGAGTCGGAAGGGCCGGACCTTTTACGGCTGCTCCAGTTACCCCAAATGCAAATACGCCCTCTGGGACGAGCCTGTATCCCACCCATGCCCGGAATGCGGGAATACCGTCATGACCCGGAAGGTGACCCGCGGCGGGGAGTATCTGGCTTGTCCCAGAAAGGAATGTAAGTATCGGATGCAGGTGGATGCTTCCGGTTAAGGTTATTGGAGGGGGACTTGCCGGATGTGAGGCCGCCTGGCAGATCGCAAGGAGAGGAATTCCGGTTCACCTGTACGAGATGAGGCCCCTCCGCAGATCCCCCGCCCACAGGACCGGGGACCTCGGAGAGCTGGTCTGCAGCAATTCCCTTAAATCCAACCGTGTCGACAGGGCCGGCGGTCTTCTGAAAGCCGAGCTCAGGCTTGCCGATTCCCTGCTCATCCGGTTAGCTGAAGAAGCCTCCATCCCCGGGGGATCATCCCTGTGTGTCGACCGTCTGGAATACGCTCGCCTGGTAACGGAATCCATCGAAAAAAACGACGGCATCACCGTCTTTCGTGATGAGATGACATCCCTTCCCCCTGAAGGTCCCGCCATCATCGCGACGGGCCCTTTGACATCCGACATCCTCGCCGCCGACATCGAAGGGCTCCTGGGCGAGGGCGCTCTGGCCTTTTATGATGCCATTGCCCCAACCATAGAATCGGATTCCATCGACTGGGAAAAGGTATTCATCCAGGACCGTTACGGGGAACAGGGAGTGGGATCCTATGTCAACTGTCCCCTCCGGAAGGGGGATTACCTGAATCTGGTGGAAGCCCTTCGCACGGGTGCGACTGTTCTTCCTCACCACTTTGAGGAGGAGAACCTCTTTGAGGCGTGTCTGCCCGTGGAGGTTCTCGCCTCGAGAGGCGACAGGACTTTGGCGTTCGGACCCATGAGGCCTGTGGGGTTGTCCGATCCGATGACGGGCCGCAGGCCCTATGCCGTCGTTCAGCTCCGGCCCGAAAACCGGGGTAAAACGCTCTTCGGTATGGTCGGATTCCAGACCAAGCTCAGGCAATCCGAGCAGGAGAGGATTTTCAGAATGATCCCGGGGCTGGAAAGGGCTGTCTTTGAACGTTTAGGAAGTATCCACCGCAACACCTTCATCAATGCGCCGGCCCTGCTGGATCAATTTCAGAGGGCCTCTTCGGCTCCATGGCTGTCTTTCGCCGGGCAAATTACCGGTGTCGAGGGGTATGTCGAATCCATCGCCAGTGGGGCGATGTCCGGAATTTATACCGCATGGAAAATTTTTGGTGGAACCCCCTCCCCGCCGCCGGTTACCACCATGATCGGTGCCCTGCTGGGACGGCTTTCCTTTTCTCCCCGGGGTGGTTTTCAGCCGGTCAATGCCCAGTTCGGCCTCCTGCCGCCCATAGATGGCCCTCCACTTGGCAAGGCAGCTAGAAAAGAGGCCTTTGCCGAAAGAGCACTGGAACATATGAGGGCATATCTGTCCGATGTCCCATCCTGCTAGGGTTGTAAAAAGGCCCTTAAATGGGCGAATTGAGGACTTCGCAAGAAGTCCTCAATTCTGGACATTGAAAATCAAGTGAAATATACTGTTGGTTTACTAATGGCTTTTGGACCGGTTTTCCCTTATAGAGCCGTTTTTAAGCGAACGGGGGGGAAAGTTCCATGCAGGATTGGACATTCGTGGAAAAATACCTTCAGTATCTGTCCGACATACAGGGTGCCTCATCCCACACTGTATCCGCCTACCGGAGGGACCTCAGGGAATATCGACGATACCTTTCCGAAAAGCGGATGGGGCCGGATGCTCCTGAATCGGTCCGTTCCTACGTGGGCTATCTTTTCCGAAGGGGCCTTGCCCGCTCCAGTATGGCCAGAAAGATCTCGGCCGTACGTTCCTGCAGCCGGTACATGGTCAGGGAGGGGCTCATCAGCTTTAATCCGTGCGACGGTATTCCGGCTCCGCGCGGCGGCCGAAGAACACCACGGTTTCTGAACATGGATGAGATCAATGCGCTGCTCGACAGCCCGTCCGGCCATCGGTCCATTGATCTCCGGGACCTCGCCCTTTGGGAGCTTCTGTACAGCTCCGGCATAAGGGTCAGCGAACTGGCGGGCCTGAACCTGTCGGATTGGGACCATGAGGGACAGACCGTGAGAGTGATGGGAAAAGGAAGCAAGGAACGTATCGTCCCCCTGGGCAGGCAGGCCGTGGAGAGGATGAAGGCATACCTGACGGCCACCGATCGGTGGCCACCGGCAAGAGGGGATGCCCCCATTTTCCTGAGCACAAGGGGCACGCGTCTGACGGTTCGCAGTATCCAGAAACGCCTGGAAAAAAGGCTCAGGGCCTGCGGTTTGAACAACCGGGTCAGCCCGCATGTGCTGAGACACACATTCGCCACCCACCTTCTTGACAGCGGAGCCGATATCAGGTCCATTCAGGAAATGTTGGGCCATGAAAGTCTGGAAACGACCCAAAGATACACACATGTGACGCTGGAACGCCTGCTGGATGTCTATGACCAGAGCCATCCAAGGGCATCGACAAAAGGGGAAAAAGTATGAAGGGCACCACTGTACTGGCCATCATGCGGGATGGAAAAGTAGCCATGGGCGGCGATGGCCAGGTCACCTTGGGCGATACGACCATCAAGCATACGGCCCGAAAGGTTCGGACACTGTACCAGGGCAAAATTCTGGCGGGGTTCGCTGGAGCCACCGCCGACGCTTTCACCCTCTTCGAACGGTTCGAGAAGAAACTGGATCAATATTCCGGCAACCTGTCCAGGGCTGCCGTTGAACTGGCAAAAGACTGGCGCACCGACAAGGTCCTCAGACGGCTGGAAGCCCTCATGGCTGTCTGTGACCGGGATGATCTCTTCCTCATCTCCGGCACCGGGGATGTCCTGGAGCCCGAGGGGGGGATTCTTGCTATTGGATCCGGGGGGGTTTACGCCCGGGCGGCCGCCGAAGCGCTTATTAAACATACGGATATGACGGCGGTGGAAATTGTCAATGAGGCGCTTCTGATCGCCTCCGGGATCTGTATTTACACCAACGACCAGATCCACGTTGAAGAGTTGGGTTAAGGGTTCCTATCTTATGACACACAAAAATTTTACCCCGAGAGAGATTGTTGACAGCCTGGACCGGTTCATAATCGGGCAGGAACGGGCAAAAAAATCCGTGGCCATCGCCCTGAGAAACCGATGGAGAAGACGTCAGGTTCCGGAGGAACTAAGGGATGAGATAGCTCCAAAAAATATTATCATGATGGGCCCCACCGGAGTCGGCAAGACCGAGATTGCCAGACGCCTCGCAAATCTGGCTGATTCACCATTTCTCAAAGTGGAAGCCACAAAATTCACGGAAGTGGGCTACGTGGGCAGAGATGTCGAATCCATGGTCCGCGACCTAATGGAGCTGACCATCAAGATGGTCCGTGAGGAACACACCACATCCGTCAGGGAGAGGGCCGAAATACTGGCCGAAGAGAGAACCCTCGAACTGCTCCTTCCCCGCAGCGCCGTCAGGCACACCGGCCCCGAGGAGGAGAAAACCCCGAGCGCAGACACGAGGGAGAAGCTCCGGGCAATGCTTCGCAACGGTAACCTGGACGATCGTGAAGTGGAGATCCAGGTGGAGGAGAGGTCCAAACCTCTTGTTGAGATATTCAGCGGCCCCGGCATGGAGGGTATGGATTTCAATATCAGGGACATGATGGGCAGCCTCTTTCCTGGAAGAAAAAAAACGCGCAAGGTCAGGATTCCTGAAGCGGCCGGAATTCTTGCCGAGGAGGAGGCTCAGAAACTCATCGACATGGACAAGGTAGTCTCCGAAGCCATTGTACGGGTTGAGCAGAACGGCATTATCTTCCTGGATGAGATCGACAAAATTTCCGGCGGAACGGGCGGTCAGGGGCCGGACGTTTCCCGAGAGGGTGTACAAAGGGACCTGCTTCCCATAATTGAGGGGACAACCGTCACCACCAAACACGGAATGATCAAGACCGATCACATCCTGTTTATCGCCGCCGGGGCGTTCCACGGGACAAAGCCATCGGACCTGCTGCCGGAACTTCAGGGGCGTTTCCCAATAAGGGTGGAGCTTGACCCGTTGACACGGGAGGATTTTGTCCGCATTCTCACCGAGCCTGAAAACGCATTGATCCTCCAGTACACCGAGCTTCTCCACACCGAGGGGCTGGAGCTCTCATTCTCTTCCGATGCAATCGAGACAATCGCGCGGATGGCCGAGGAGGTTAATACCCGTACCGAGAATATTGGAGCCAGGAGGCTTCACACAATCATGGAAAAGCTTCTGGAGGAGGTATCTTTTACCGCCCCTGATCTCACGGACGAGAAGATCAGTATCGATTCGCAATACGTTCGGGAAAGGCTGGCCGATGTGGTCGGAGATGAGGACCTCAGCCGATACATCCTTTGACCTGTAGCCTGGATTCATGACTTCGCAAAAAGTCATCAAAGCGCCCTGTAATGAGCGCCCAAATCAATGGCTTGCAACGCAGGTTATTGATTTGTGAGGAAAGTGAAAATGACACTTTTGCTTTCCGTTGAGCAAAAAGCCACGAATGGACTTTTTGCGACCAAATAATAGAGTGGAAGAAAAATGAAACGTGCGCTGTTGGTAGAGAGCAAGAATATCCACAGACAGGCCCTTAGGGACCTTCTGTCCAGTGAGGGTTTTTCCATCCAGGAGGCTGCCGACGGCCAACAAGGTATCAGCGCCGTGAGGAGTTCGGACCCCTTCGATCTCGTTTTTCTCGCTGACAGGATGCCGGGCCTGTCCGGAACGGACACCCTCATCGCCATGCGGAAATACAGGCCCGGACAGCCTGTTATCATGCTGATGGGAAGGGAGGACCGGAAGGCCTCCGCTCTGGCCTTGGCCAGGGGAGCCGCGGATATCATTCAGAAGCCGTTCAATTCCGAGGAGGTCCTGCTCGCCGTCAGAAACGTCATGGAAAAGAGCCGTCTGAAAAGGAGTGGGGAAAAACAGTTCGAACGCCTTCGCCTCCTGGAAATGCATGCTGGTCAACTGACCTCCTTTAGAATGGATGAATTCCTCCAGGAGGATATCATCCGCGAGGACAAGTTCCTGAAGAAGACCCTCCATCTGATGGCAGATGTGATGGAGACCAGGAAGGTATCCATGATGCTCCTGGACAAAAACGGTAAGGAACTCATGATGGCCCAGTCAACCTGGATGAGCCCGGAAATCATGCAGTCCATCCATCAGCCTGTTTTAAAAGGGGTCTCCGGATGGGTCGTCCGAAACGGTAAGCCGGTCCTTATCAAGGATGTCAACACGGACAAGAGGATAAAGCTGGCCCGGTTTTCAAAACAGTATGACTCGCCTTCCTTTGTCTGCACGCCGTTGCTTTTCAACAAGAAGGTGGTAGGTGCCATCAGTGCCAATGACAAAATTGATGGAAGTGTCTTTACCGAAAGCGATCTGGCCATTCTCAACACTTTCACGCATCTTTTGTCCATGGAAATCGCCAATCTGTCCGTGAGCCGAAAGATCGAGAGGGAAAACCTGAAGCTGACGTTTATCAACAACGTCGTTTTCGCCATGGCCGCAAGCGACAGCTCGGAGGAGATCTACCAGAGCCTGGTGGACAAGATAAGGACGAACCTCAGGGCGAACCTTTGCGTTCTGCTGACCCTGGAGGACCAGGGTGATCGACTGGCCATCTGCGCGGTAAGTTCAAGATCGGACGTTTCCCTCAGGCCGGAACCCTTCGCTCCCGGAACGGGAATATTTGCAAAGGTCCTGGAAACGGGGAAATCCGTAAAGATAAACAATGCCATGGAAGGTGATGGAGTAGACAGGAAAGCCGACCTGCTTGGCTGCATTCAGGCCGACATGATCGCTGCCATGCCTTTGAAGCTGAAGGGAAGCATCATCGGGATTCTGGCGTTTTACGACAGGGAAGACGGCCGGCCATTCGATGACTGGGATATGGAGATTCTTGCCTCATTGGCACCCCACGCATCCATGGGCCTGAAAAACGCATGGCTTTATCAAAACCTTACCCGAAGCATCGACGAGGTCGTTGCCACGGAAAGGAAGCTTGATGAGGCCACACGGTCGGCAACGGAGAAGACCCGGGCATTGTCCAGGCTTCAACAAAAGATGACTTCGTAAGAAGTCATCAACGCGCCCACTTACGGGCGCGCAAATCGAAGATTTGTGAGGAAAGTGAAAATGACACTTTTCGCTTTCCGTAGAGTAAAAAGCCATTCATGGACTTTTTACAACCATATCAAAATTAGATGACTTCGTGAAAAGTCATCAACGCACCTACTTAAGGGGCGCGCAAATCGAAGATTTGTGAGAAAAGTGAAAATGACACTTTTCGCTTTCCGTGGAGTAAAAAGCCATTAAGGAACTTTTTACGACCCTGTCAATGATGACTTCGTGAAAAGTCATCAACGCACCTACTTAAAGGGTGCGCAAATCAATGACTTGCAACGCAAGTCGTTGATTTGTGAGGAAAGTGAAAATGACACTTTTCGCTTTCCGTGGAGTAAAAAGCCATTGATGGACTTTTTACGACACTACCAAATAGAAAGTCAGGCAATGAAAAAACTCATAGAAAAGGCAAACGTACTCCTTGAGGCACTCCCCTATATCAAGGCGTTCCGGGGTAAAACCGTCATCGTCAAGTATGGCGGTCATGCCATGGTCAACCCAACCCTTCGATCCAGGTTTGCCGAGGACATTATTCTGCTTCGATATATCGGCATCAAACCCGTGATAGTCCACGGAGGGGGCCCCCAGATCGGGCAGACTCTCTCCAGGATGGGGAAAGAAAGCCGTTTCGTCCACGGACACCGCATCACCGACGAGGAAACGATGGATATCGTCGAAATGGTCCTTGGGGGGAAGGTGAACAAGGACATCGTAGCCCTCATTCAGAAACACGGCGGGCGTGCCGTCGGCTTGACCGGCAAGGACGGCGGGCTCTTTACCGTGGAGAAGATTATGTTCGAGGGAACACCGCAGAAGGACGGCCCCCCCGAGATCATCGACCCGGGCAGGGTTGGCAGGGTCCGGAAGGTCGATCCTGAGATCATCAGAAAGATGGATGACAGCAATTTTATCCCGATCATCGCTCCTGTGGGGATGGACGAAGAAGGGTACACCTACAACGTAAACGCGGATTCAGTCGCCGGGTCTCTGGCCGCGGCCCTCCATGCGGAGAAGCTTGTCCTGATGACCGACGTACCCGGGATTCAGGACGAGGCAGGCAAGCTCATCTCATCGCTTTCCATCAAAAACCTCAGAAGCTTCATGGAGAAGGGGACAATCCATGGAGGGATGATCCCCAAGGTTGAAGCTGCGGCATTCGCCCTGGAAGCAGGGGTCCCCAAGGTCCATATCCTTGACGGACGTATCGAGCACGCGATTCTTCTTGAGATTTTCACCCAAACGGGAATCGGGACGGAGATCGTCCAGTAGCGCATTTTCAGGAGCGGGCCAATCCCATGGACACCGACAGCACCATTCAGACGGGCAGAGAAAAGCTGTTTCCCAATTACCGGCAGTACCCCATTGTCATCGAGCGGGGAAAGAACTGCAGGGTGTGGGACACGGATGGCAACGAGTATGTCGACTTCGTCGCGGGAATCGCCACCTGCAACCTGGGACACTGTCATCCCGCGGTAACGGAGGCGATCAGAGAACAGGCGCAAAAGGTTATTCACGTTTCCAACTGGTACTTCAACTCCCCCCAGGTCGAGCTGTCCCGAAGGCTGACGGACCTCACATCCATGGATCGTGTTTTCTTCTGCAACAGCGGCGCCGAGGCGGCTGAAGCCGCCATCAAGGCGGCACGTAAATGGGCACACGAGGAGCACGGTCCGGGACGATGCACGGTGATCAGTCTGCTCGGCGCCTTTCATGGCCGGACAATGAAGGCCCTCACGGCCACCGACCCCAAACATCACCACGCGGCCTTTTCCCCATATCCGGAGGGGTTTGTCCACATCCGTGCAGGTGACCTGGCGGCTCTCAGGGAACACATTCCCCACTCCTGCGCTTTCCTGATGGAACCCATCCAGGGTGAAGGCGGAGTCTACCCCATCGATCCGGACTTTGTAAGGGAAGCGGAAAGGGCATGCCGCGAGGGCGGGGTCCTCATGATAATGGATGAGGTGCAGACCGGAATGGGAAGATGCGGTTCGCTCCTTGCTTCAGAACTGATGGGAATAACGCCTGACATTGTCACCCTTGCCAAAGGGCTTGGGAACGGCTTCCCCATCGGAGCCGTGCTCGCCAAAGAGGAAGTGGCGTTACACCTTGGACCCGGGTCACACGGCAGCACCTTCGGAGGAAATCCCCTGGCCTGTTCGGCGGCCCTGGCCACTCTCAACACCATCGTTTCGGAGGATCTGCCCGGCAGGGCCCGTGTTGTGGGGGAGATCCTTCGCCAAGGCCTCGAGGAACTGCTCGGCCAAACACCCATGGCCCTGGAAGTCCGTGGAGCGGGTCTCCTGTTGGGCCTTGAGCTGAAAATCAAGGCGGGCCCCATAGTTGAGTCGCTGATGAAAAGGGGTTATCTCGTGACCGCCGTCCAGGAGAAAACCCTCAGGTTCACCCCTCCACTAACGGTGGAGGAGAAGGATATCCGCGGTCTTCTCGCCAACCTTAAAGATGTTGTTCTTTCAATGGATGATGACTTTTCATGAAGTCATCATCGCGCCCATTTTCACTTTTCGTGGAGTGAAAAAGCCATGAATGGATTTTTTGCGGCCCTATTAATGAAAGGCTCGTTGGAATGAAAAGGGACTTTCTCACTTTACGCGATCTGACCTCCGGGGAACTGGCTGGACTTGTCCTGCGAGCCTGGGAGATGAAACATCAACCGAAGGGACAGAACAGTTCCTGCCCTCTCATAGGCAAAAGCGTTGCCCTTCTGTTTGAAAAACCGTCAACCAGAACCCGGGTATCCTTTGAAGTTGGAATCTACCAGCTCGGCGGACAGTCCATTTTTCTGAGTCCAAGGGACGTTCAGCTATCCCGGGGTGAACCCCTTAACGATACCGCAAGGGTTCTTTCCCGGTACCTGTCTGCCCTGGTCATCAGAACCTACTCACAGGAAACATTGGAGATTCTGGCAAAAGAAGCCGGCATCCCCATCATCAACGCCTTGACGGACCTGGCCCATCCATGCCAGATCGTCGGTGATCTACTGACGGTTAAGGAATACACCGTGCAGATGGCCGGCACGAGGATTACATATGTCGGAGACGGCAACAACGTGGCCAACAGCCTCATCATCGGTTGCGCGGCCATGGGCCTTAACCTCGCCCTTGCATGTCCCGCCGGATACGATCCCGACCCGGCCTTCCTTGCTGAGGGGCAGAGGCGGGCTACGGAAAATGGAGGGACGGTCCGTGTTCTGAGGGATCCGGTCGAGGCCGCGGCGGGATCGCAGTTCCTGTACACCGATGTATGGACGAGCATGGGCCAGGAGGAAGAATCCGGGAAACGAAGGCGCGACCTGGCCGATTACCAGCTCAACGGAAAGCTCCTTGACGCGGCCCCGGGCGCCAGGATAATGCACTGTCTGCCCGCTCACAGGGGCGAGGAGATCACAGATGAAATGATGGAACATCCGGATTCCATCGTTTTCGATCAGGCGGAAAACCGGCTTCACGCGCAGAAAGCCATTTTGGAGTGGCTGTTAACGATGAGGGAGAAATGATGGCAAAACCGGAGATAAACAAGGCCGTCCTCGCCTACTCAGGTGGCTTGGACACGTCGGTCATCCTTACATGGTTAAAGGAGGAATACGGTTGTGAGGTGGTAGCCTTCGCGGCAGACCTTGGCCAGGGCGATGAGATGGACGGCATCCGGGAAAAGGCTCTGAAGACCGGGGCAAGCGAGGTCTTCATCGAGGATCTCAAGGAAGAATTCGTCAGGGATTTCGTCTTTCCGGCCCTGAAAGGCAACGCCATTTACGAGGGGTTCTACCTGCTTGGCACCTCCATCGCCCGGCCTCTTATCGCGAAGGCACAGATCGATATCGCCAGGCGGGTCGGTGCCGACGCGGTGGCCCATGGCGCTACCGGAAAGGGGAACGATCAGGTCAGGTTCGAGTTGGGCTATCACGCACTGATGCCCGGCGTTACCGTGATCGCCCCCTGGAGGGAATGGGACCTTGGCAGCAGGTCATCCCTCATGGAGTATGCCAGGAAACACGACATTCCCGTCCCGGTCACCAAGGACAAACCCTACAGCAGCGACCGAAACCTCCTCCACATCAGCTATGAGGGGGGCATCCTGGAGGATCCGTGGGAGGAGCCGGACGAGTCCATGTTCACCCTGACTGTAGCCCCTGAAAACGCCCCGGAAACTCCCGAGTACATAACGGTGGATTTCCAGGGCGGAACTCCTGTGAGCGTGAACGGGAAGGCGTTGTCCCCAGCCAATCTCCTCCAGAGTCTCAACGAGGCAGGCGGCAGGCACGGGGTGGGCAGGCTTGACATGGTGGAAAACCGCTATGTCGGGATAAAGTCCAGGGGCGTTTACGAAACCCCGGGGGGGACGATTCTCCATTATGCCCACCGCGCGGTGGAATCCCTGACCATGGACCGGGAGGTGATGCATCTGAGGGACTCCCTGACCCCTCGATTTTCAGAGCTGATCTATAACGGATATTGGTTCTCCCCCGAGATGGAGTGGATGTTGAAGTGTATCGATGAGACCCAACGGGACGTAACCGGAACCGCCAGGATTAAGCTCTACAAGGGCTCTTGCCGCGTTGTGGGGAGGAAGGCGCCCCATTCCCTCTATATGCACGATTTCGCCACCTTCGAGGAAGAATCGGTCTTTGACCAGGCCGACTCCACCGGTTTTATCAAGGTCAACGCGCTGCGCCTGCGAATCAACGCCCAGGCAAAGACCCGGGACAAGTAGTTTTTTGCTGTGAAGGGGTGGTAGGTACCATGAGCAAGAAACCATGGAAGGGCCGTTTTCAAGATGAAACCGCAGATCTTATGGAACGATTCTCCGAATCGGTTTCATTCGATCAAAGGCTGTACCGCCACGATATCGAGGGGAGCATGGCCCATGCCCGGATGCTGGGAGAGAGGGGCATCATCCCGGAGGAGGACGCCCGAAAAATAGTTGAAGGCCTTGTGAAGATCCGAGGCCAGATCGACAGTGGAACATTCCAATGGGATTCGTCCCTCGAGGACGTTCACATGAACATCGAATCCTCCCTGGGCGACCTTGTCGGGGACGCCGGCCTGAAACTCCACACGGCCAGGAGCCGCAACGACCAGGTTGCCCTGGATTTCAGGATGTTCATCCGGGAGGAGTCCGGAAAGATGGGTGACCTTCTTGCCGGCCTTCTTGAGGCCCTCCTTTCCGCGGCCGAGGGGAATTTCGGCACTGTGATGCCTGGTTATACCCACATGCAGCGCGCCCAGCCGGTCCTGCTTTCTCATCATCTTATGGCCTATTTCGAGATGTTCAGACGTGATCACGAACGATTTACCCGGATGGCGGACAGCCTCAACGTTTCCCCCCTGGGCGCCGGCGCTCTCGCGGGGACCACATTCCCCATTGATCGGGAAAAAACAGCACGGGACCTCGGTTTTTCCAGGATATCGCGAAACAGCATGGACGCCGTCTCCGACAGGGATTTTGCTGCGGAATTCCTTTTCACCGCGGCCCTGTGCCAGGTTCATCTCAGCCGCCTGGCCGAAGAGATCGTCCTATGGTCGACGCAGGAGTTCTCTTTCGTTATCCTGCCGGACTCCTACTGCACCGGAAGCAGCATGATGCCCCAGAAGAAAAATCCCGACCCGGCCGAGCTCGTGCGGGGTAAGACCGGAAGGGCCATTGGCAACCTGACGTCCCTGCTGGTTATCCTCAAGGGCCTGCCCATGACATATAACCGCGACCTCCAGGAGGATAAGGAACCGGTATTTGATTCGGCCGACACTCTCTCAGCCTCGCTTGAGGTCATGACGGGGTTGATCTCCAATACCCGATTCGACCAAAAGCGGCTTCAGAACGCCACGGTGGACGGCTTCACTACCGCCACCGATCTGGCCGACTACCTGGTCACCCGGGGCATCCCTTTCCGGAAGGCCCACGAGATTGCAGGACAAATGGTGGGAGCTTGCCTGGATAGGGGTTGTGCCCTCACCGATCTTACGCTCGACGAAATGCGGCATCACTCGGAACATATTGACCGGGATGTCTACGACGCACTGTCCGTTCAGTCTTCGGTAAAACGAAGGGATGTCCCCGGCGGAACCGCGCCCGGACGTGTTAAAAAAGCCATGGAAGAAGCCCGTGTTTTCCTCGATCAGAATACTGTTGATAATTAGCGCTCTGGCCCTTGCTGTGATGTCCGGTTCCTGCGGGGTCAAGGGGCCGCCGGCCAATCCCACAGGGTTTTGGGGCCCTGAGGGAACGCCCGCGGCAATAAACGCCGATTCCCCCTCCGCTACGACCGACATCCCGGCCCCGGTAATTGACAGTCCCTGATTTTCTCTGTTAGATTGAGTGTTCTTTTTATCGGGAAACATGCATCCGGGCCCATCAAGTATGACAACCTGGTTCCACCCCTACCCCAGGATACATGATTCGCGCACATCCTGATCGGTGTACTTATTGCGAGTCCATCAATCAGAAAAATCCAATTTCCTTTGCCGAGGCTCGTCGGAGTGCGTCAGGTGAACTACTTTACTTACAGGGAAAACGAGCTTTACTGCGAAGAGGTGCCGGTGGAGACCATCGCCGAGGAGGTAGGCACACCTTTCTACCTGTATAGCGCCACTACCATCGAACGCCATTACAGGGTATTTGAGGAAGCCTTCGCCGACGCCAGGCATCTCGTCTGTTTCTCGGTCAAATCCAACTCCAACATGGCCGTCCTCAACCTGATGGGATCCATGGGCTCGGGTGCCGACATCGTCTCGTCGGGGGAACTCTTCAGGGCGATGAAAAGCGGTATCGATCCTGGAAAAATTGTCTATTCCGGCGTGGGAAAGAGGGATGACGAGATTCGTTACGCCCTGTCCGCTGGGATACTGATGTTCAACGTTGAATCTGAAGAAGAGTTGAAGGCGATTGGACGTGTCGCCGGAGACATGTCCAAGGTGGCTCCGGTTTCCCTGCGCGTCAACCCTGACGTCGACCCCAAGACACACCCTTACATCTCCACCGGGATGAAAAAAAACAAGTTCGGCATTCCGATAATCGAGGCACGCTCTCTTTATCGGAAGGCCGCGGAGATGGACCATCTGAATGTGGTGGGGATCGGCTGCCACATCGGCTCACAGCTGACCACCTCCACCCCTTTCGGTGATGCGATATCGAAAATGATGGAGCTGGTCTACCATCTGGACAACGAGGGGATAAGGATAGATTACATTGACGTCGGCGGAGGGCTTGGTATTGTCTATGAAAAGGAATCCCCTCCGCTGCCTGCAGACTATGCCGAAACGGTCCTCCGCGCGGTGGGAAACTCCGACCGAACTCTCATTTTCGAGCCCGGCCGTGTTCTGTTGGGCAACGCCGGAGCGCTCGTAACCAGGGTGCTTTTCAACAAGCGGGGCCCAACAAAAAATTTCGTTATCGTGGACGCCGGCATGAACGATCTTATCCGGCCAAGCCTGTATGAGGCGTACCACGAGATCAAAACGGTGGTAAGGACCGACCGTACGGAGATTGTCACGGACGTCGTGGGGCCCATATGCGAATCCACCGATTTTCTGGCCAGGGACCATGTGCTTTCCCAGGTTGTCTCAGGTGAACTCCTGGCCGTAATGAGCGCCGGCGCCTACGGGTTTTCCATGGCATCCCAGTACAACTCCCGCCCACGATGTGCGGAGGTTATGGTAAGGGAGGGACGATTCCAGGTTATCCGGGACCGGGAGACCTTCGAGGACCTCGTTAA
Source organism: Deltaproteobacteria bacterium (assembly GCA_013151915.1). Taxonomy (NCBI): domain Bacteria; kingdom Pseudomonadati; phylum Myxococcota; class Myxococcia; species Deltaproteobacteria bacterium. Next base: position 9,626 of record JAADHJ010000016.1, on the reverse strand, counting down.
AGGGGAGCGGTTCCTTAGGGAATAATATGAAATTTCCCATAAACTTCACCAAAATGAGCGGCACGGGAAACGATTTCATCCTCATTGACAATCGATCCGGCGTTGTCGGGGAAGATGAAATGGTGCCTCTGGCTGTGCAGGTGTGCAGAAGACGCCAATCGGTGGGCGCCGACGGTCTTATACTTATCCATAACGACCCCGAGCTGGATTTTTCCTGGCGTTTTTTCAACTCCGACGGGAGTGAAGCTGAAATGTGCGGGAACGGGGCAAGGTGCGCCGCCCGCTTTGCCTTTACGGAAAATATTTCCGGGCCCTTGATGATTTTCAGGACGACGGCAGGGCCAATCGAAGCCGAGATGAGGGACAGCAGGGTCCGTATTCAACTCACCCCCCCGCAGGGCATGGAGAGGATATTTTCCCTCCGTCTGGGAGGTGAGGATGAGATTGAGGCTGGTTTCATCAACACCGGTGTGCCTCACACTGTGATCCTCGTGGACGAAGCGGACCTTGACGACACCCCGGTGCCGGATCTGGGCAGGGAGATCCGCTACCATCCCAGGTTCGCTCCGGCCGGCACCAATGTAAATTTCGTAGCGATTTCAGACACCCGGACTATTCGTATCAGGACTTACGAGAGGGGCGTTGAGGGAGAAACCCTGGCATGCGGAACCGGCGCCGTCGCTGCGGCGGTCATCTGCACGGCACGGAAATTAGTAACACCTCCGGTAGAGGTCAGGACATGCGGCGGAGAATCCCTTACCATTTACATTGATCCGGTCGATCCTGTCCGCGGCCGGACCTGTCTTGAAGGCGCTGCCCACATTATCTACCGCGGGCAGCTGACTGGGGAGACTGTCCCGGGAGGTAAAAATGTTTAAAGGGTGCATGACAGCTCTTATTACCCCATTTTCGGGAGGGAAAATCGATGCCGACGCTCTTCGCCGGCACATCGACTTCCAGATCGACAATGGGATCGACGGCCTGGTACCCTGCGGTACCACGGGTGAGGCTTCAACCCTGAACCATGAGGAGCACATCGAGGTGGTTCGGATCACAGTGGAGCATGTGAACGGCCGGGTGCCCGTCATTGCCGGGTCCGGCTCCAATTCCACCGAGGAAGCAGTCAGGCTGACCGAACGCGTCAGGGAAGTCGGCGCCGACGCCTGTCTGATGATCACCCCTTACTACAATAAACCTACCCAGGAGGGACTCTATCAGCATTTCAGCTACATCGCCGGACAGGTGGACATACCCATCATCCTCTACAATGTACCCGGAAGAACGGGGGTTAACATGCTGCCCGAGACTGTTGGCCGGCTGGCCGGGATACCCAATATTGTGGGGCTCAAGGACGCCACCGGTGACCTGAAGCAGGCCAGCTACACCATCCAAGCGGTAACGGACGACTTCGTTATCCTCTCCGGTGAGGACGCTCTGGCGTATCCCCTCATGAGTATCGGCGGCCGGGGGGTTATCTCCGTTGTATCCAACATCGCGCCCCGTCAGATGGCGGACCTGACAGGGTCCTTTCTTGGGGGTGATGTAAAGAAGGCCCGCGAGCTTCATCACCTGCTGCTGCCGCTGTGCGACGCCATGTTTCTGGAAACCAACCCAATCCCGGTCAAGGGAGCTCTCTTTATGATGGGCCGCATAAAAAATGAACTCAGACTGCCCATGGTCCCCCTGTCCGACGCTTCCCGATTGAAGCTCCGGAAAGCCCTCGGAGAGTTTGGCATAAATATCTCCTGACGGAATTTGAGGTCTATCCATGATCAAGGCAACCGTTTCAGGCGCCGCGGGCCGAATGGGCCGTGCCATTATCGGAGCAATGCATACCGCTGACGGTATCAGCCTGATCGGCGCTCTCGAGAGGAAAGGACATCCGGCCCTGGGGCAGGACGCGGGGCGGCTGGCGGGTAAAGGTGATTTGGGAATCCCCCTGGTCAGTGAAATTGCCCCTCTCCTCAAAGAGGCCGATGTCCTTATAGATTTTACCGCCCCCGACGCGGCCCTTCAGTCCGTGGAGGCATGTGCAAAGGCCGACACCCCGGCAGTGGTGGGGACCACCGGTCTTTCCTCCGATCAGGTCACCTCGATGACTCTCTTTTCACGGACCATCCCTGTCGTCCTCGCTCCAAACATGAGCGTAGGGGTAAACCTTCTGTTCAAGCTGGCCGAGACGGCGGCCAGGTCCCTTGGCGACGGTTATGATGTGGAGATTATCGAGGCCCATCACCGGCTGAAAAAGGACGCGCCGAGCGGCACCGCCATGCGCCTTGCCGAGGTGGTGGCCGGCGCGCTAGGGAGGGATCTTGACCGGACCGCGTGCTATTCCCGCCGGGGGATTATCGGGGAACGGGGAAAAGATGAGATCGGCATACAGACTATCCGGGCGGGCGACATTGTCGGGGAGCACACCCTTATCCTGGCAGGGCCGGGAGAACGCCTTGAACTGACTCACCGCGCCCACAACCGAGACAACTTCGCCCTTGGCGCCATTCGGGCTGCCCGGTGGGTCGTGAACCAGCCTGCCGGCCTGTACACCATGGCGGACGTACTTGGGTTGGGTTAGTAATCGAAAGGCCGGTTATGAAAATAGAGCAGGCTGACAGGCTGAAAATGCTCCCCCCATACCTCTTTGCCGAGATAGATCGCAAGAAGGCCGCATTGGCGGCCAGGGGAGTAGACATCATCAGCCTCGGCATCGGCGACCCCGATCTTCCCACACCGCCCCATATTATTGACCGCCTGAAGAGCTCTGCGGAAGATCCGGTCAATCACCAGTATCCAAGCTATGATGGATTGTTGAGTTTCCGCCGGTCTATTGCCGACTGGTATGCCGCCCGTTTCGGTGTGGACCTTGACCCCGAAAAAGAGGTCGTCTCTCTCGTCGGATCCAAGGAAGGGATCGCCCACATTCCCCTCGCCTTCGTTAATCCGGGCGACGTGGTGCTTTGTCCCGATCCGGCCTACCCGGTATACAATATCGGCACTCTTTTTGCCGGAGGCGTTCCCTACTTCATGCCGTTAGAGGAGAAAAATCGATTTCTTCCCGAGCTTGAAGCCGTGCCGAAGGATGTGCTCAAACGCGCCAGGCTGCTTTTTTTGAACTACCCCAACAACCCGACATCGGCATGCGCCGATGGGAATTTTTTTCGGCAGGTTGTTGACTTTGCCATGGAGAACGGCATCATGGTATGCCATGATGCCGCCTATACCGAGGTTTTCTTCGATGACGAGCCTCCCGTAAGCTTCCTGCAGACCCCGGGCGCTAAAGAGGTCTGTATCGAGTTTCACTCCCTGTCGAAAACCTACAACATGACAGGGTGGCGAATCGGGTTCGCATCGGGCAATGCCGAAGCGGTGGCCGGTCTCGGGAAGATCAAGAGCAATATCGATTCGGGAATTTTTCAGGCCATCCAGGAGGCAGGGATCACGGCGCTGGAATCCGATCAGGGACCTGTGGCCGAAATGCGGAGGATCTACCAGGGAAGAAGGGACCTGGCCTGCCGCTTTCTGAGCAGGATGGGGTTTTCCCTCACAGTGCCCAGGGCTACCTTCTACCTTTGGGTGGCCACCCCGGCGGGCCTGACCTCGGCGGATTTCGTCTCCCGGGTCCTTCAGGAGACGGGTGTTGTTCTCACCCCCGGAAACGGGTTCGGAAAACACGGCGAGGGGTACTTCCGCATCTCCCTGACGGTGAACGAACAGCGCCTCGAGGAGGCCTTCACGCGCATGGATCGGATGCAATGGTAGAACCGTTTTTTTGCGTGATTGCATTCTCGTCAAAAGATGACCTTTAGGAACGCCGTCTACATCGGGCTCGGGAGCAACATGGGTGACAGGGCCATCAACCTGGAAAAAGCTGTCATGATGCTTGACAGACACCCTGCCATTACGGTCAATGTACTGTCCGCGGTATACGAAACGGATCCGGTCGGCGACGTGCAAGGGGGACCTTTTCTCAACATCGCGGCCTCGATTTCCACGACCCTTGAACCCATTGACCTGCTGAAATCTCTCCTTCACATTGAGAAAACCATGGGAAGGGTCAGGACCCCCGGGGTTGTTGCCCCGAGGGCCATTGATCTGGACATTCTGCTTTTCGAGGATTTATTGATGGACACTCCCGAACTGACCATTCCTCACCCGCGGCTCCGGTCGAGACGATTTGTCCTCGAACCCCTGAAGGAGCTGGCTCCTCTCCTCAAAATACCGGGGACAGATAAGACCATCAGGGAGATTGGCCGAGAGGTTGAAGAAAAACACCCGGAACAGGTAATTCGACCCATGGGGAGATTGGGTGATGATTGATAAAAGATATATCGTGGTCGAAGGACCCATCGGCGTTGGAAAAACGAGCCTCGTGGAGATGATCGGCGAGGAGTTCGGGGCAAGGGTCATCCTTGAAAGGGTTGAGGACAATCCTTTCCTTCCCGGATTCTATCGCGATCCGTCCAGACATGCCTTTCAGACCCAGATATTCTTCCTCCTGAGCCGCTTTCAGCAGCAAAAAGAGCTTGCACAACAGGATCTTTTCAGCCAGAGTATAGTCTGTGATTATCTGTTCGCCAAGGATCGCATCTTCGCGTCGGTAAACCTTGGTGAGGATGAGCTTGCGTTATACCGGCAGATATACAGCCTGTTGGACCAGAGGATACCAAGGCCGGATCTCGTGATTTACCTCCAGTCCCCCACCGAGGTGCTTCAGCAACGTATCAGGAGGAGGGGCAGGAGTTTTGAAAGAGAGATAAACCGCGATTATATCGCGGCTGTCAACGAGGCCTATAACAGGTTCTTTTTTAGTTACGATCGAACCCCTCTCCTGATCATCAACACCGCTGATGTTGATTTCGTCAGGAGACCGGAGGACTTCCAGGACCTGGTCCGGGAGATCCGAAGGATGAGAAAAGGGGTTCAATTCTATGTGCCGCTTGGATCCGCCTGAGGTGGACCGGGACGGGGGTTAATATTGAAGCTGCGTTCCATCGGCAGTCCCCGTCCGCGTACGGGGTTTTTTTTTGCAGCCCCTCCACCGGGTCTACCGAGTTCCAACCGGCATTAAGCGAGGTGGAAATGAAAAAACAGGTCACCAACCAGACCATAATGGGAATGAAAGGGAAGGAAAAGATAGCCATGTTAACGGCTTTTGACTACCCCTCCGCCCTGTTCGGGGAGAGAGCCGGGGCTGAGATTATCCTCGTTGGAGATTCCCTCGGACAGACGGTACTCGGATACGACACTACCCTGCCTGTCACCATGGAAGATATGCTCCATCACACGCGGGCAGCCGCCAGGGGATGTGAAAACGCCTATCTCGTTGCGGATATGCCGTTTGGTTCCTACCAGGCCGGTCCCGACCAGGCTTTCAGGAACGCTGCCCGGTTTCTCAAGGAGGCCGGTGCAAAGAGCGTCAAGCTGGAGGGCGGTGTCCACATGGCCGCGACCATCGAATTCCTGGCCGCCAGGGGAATTCCCGTTATGGGTCATGTCGGTCTTACACCGCAATCCGTCCACCAGATGGGAGGGTACAGGATACAGGGACGCGGAGAGGAGGGTCTCGCGGCTCTCCTGGAGGACGCCAGGGCCGTTCAGGAATCCGGCGCCTACTCCATGGTCCTTGAGGGAATACCATTGGAGGCCGCCAGAAGGATCACCCGGGATCTCGTGATTCCTACCATCGGTATTGGCGCCGGACCCTTCTGCGATGGGCAGGTTCTGGTTTTTAACGATGTGCTGGGCATCTACGACCGGTTTGTCCCGAAGTTCGTCAAACGCTACGCACAGCTGGGGGCTGAAATGGAAAAAGCCCTGGGGGAGTTCGTCAGGGACATCAAAGATGAAAAGTTCCCCGATGAGGAACACAGTTATGAATAGGAACACCCGCTACGAAAATTGATGACTTCGCAAAAAGTCATCAATGCGCCCACTTAAGGGGCGCCCAGATCAATGACTTGTCCCGCAGGTCATCGATTTGCGGGACAAGTTGTTGATCTGTAAGGAAAGTGAAAATGACACTTTTCGCTTTCCGTGGAGTAAAAGGCCACGAATGGACTTTTTACGACACAATCAAAGGTAGAAGATGAAGATTATTTCGACCATACAACAGATGCATGAATACGCGGTCCGGCGGAGGCACGACGGTGACCGGATCGGGTTCGTCCCCACCATGGGATTTCTTCACGAGGGGCATTTGAGCCTGATTAGAAAGGCCCGGGAGGAAAACCACACCCTCGTAACGAGTATCTTCGTAAATCCGACCCAGTTCGGCCCCACCGAGGATCTGGAAAGCTACCCGAGAGACATGGAGCGGGATGCCGCTTTGTGCCGCGATTCCGGTGTGGATGTCCTTTTCGCCCCCTCGGCCGAGCAGATGTATCCGGATGGTTTTTGTACCACCGTCCATGTCGCCGGTCTGACGGATGTGCTGTGCGGCCGGTCCAGGCCGGGCCACTTCGACGGCGTCACAACGGTCGTGGTCAAACTTTTCTCCATCGTCCGCCCCCACAGGACATACTTCGGCCTGAAGGACTACCAGCAGTATCTGGTCATAAGGAGAATGGCCCGGGACCTTGATCTGGACCTGGAAGTAATCGGGCTTCCCATCGTACGGGAGGACGATGGCCTTGCAATGAGCAGCAGGAACACTTACCTCTCCACTGAGGAACGCGTGAGCGCCCTTTCCCTCAACCGATCCCTGGACGCGGCGAAACGTATGGTCGCCTCCGGAATTCGGGACACGAAAACCATTGAGGCCCGGGTTCGATCAATAATCGAAGAGGAGCCGCACACCAGGGTGGATTACGTCCAGGTGGTGAACGCGCAGGACCTTACCCCCATGGATCACATGGAGGAGGACGCGCTGCTTGCGCTGGCCGTCTCTGTCGGCGGCGCCAAGCTTATCGACAACGCTATTTTACAAACAGGCAAATCGGAAAAACCATTGATGGACTCTTTACGACACAATCAAAATTGATGACTTCGTAAAAAGTCATCAACGCGCCCACTCAGGGGCGCGCAAATCGAAACTGGAGGCATAAGAAAAATGAGATACACGTTGCTTGCGGGCAAGATCCATCGTGCGACAGTAACGAATACCGATCTGGAGTACGAAGGATCCATCACCATTGACAAGGACCTCCTTGAAGCGGCCAGGATTCCCCTGTACTCCCAGGTCCAGATCTACAACATCACCAACGGGGAGAGGTTCGAGACCTACGCCATCATGGGCGGACGGGGGTCGGGCACCATTGCGCTTAACGGCGCCGCCGCGCACAAGGCAAATGCCGGGGATATTATCATCATCGCGTGCTATTGCCATGTTTCGGCCAAGGATGTTCTCTCCCATAAACCGTCACTGGTCTACGTGGACCAAAACAACGCCATCACCGAGACAAAACAGGGATAGCCCCACTTGGCGTGTCGATATTTTACGACACGCTGCCGGGGGACCGTACATTGGCTGATATAATAACTCCCGGAAAAATTGCACCGTTCAAGTGGGAGATCCCCATCGGGACTGTTCCCGGAATGAGGGTTCACGGGATCATCTACGCGGACGAAACCCTCATGGAGGACATCCGGCAGGACAAAAGCGCCCTCCAGGTGGCCAACGGAGCCACACTGCCCGGTATCGTCGTGGCATCCATGGCAATGCCTGATATTCACTTCGGTTATGGTCTTCCCATCGGAGGGGTCGTGGCCACCGACATTCAGAACGACGGAATCATATCCCCCGGCGGCACGGGATACGACATCAACTGCGGGGTGAGGTTGGCAGTCACCGGACTCGACCGTAAGGGATTGGAAAAAAGGAACACCCTTGAGCGTCTGGCCGATTCTCTCTTCGCCGGAGTACCCTCGGGCGTCGGCTCCAGGGGCCCAATCCGGTTGAGCAGGCCCGAGCAGGAGAAAGTCCTCGTCAAAGGTTCACGCTGGGCGGTGGAAAAGGGCCTGGGAGATCCTGACGATCTGACCCACACCGAGGAGGGCGGCTGCCTTGAAGGCGCTGACCCGGCGCAGGTCAGCGACCGTTCCCTGCAGAGGGGGTCCTCCCAGCAGGGAACCCTGGGATCCGGAAACCACTTCGTCGAGGTCCAGTACGTAGACAGGATATTTGACCCCGAGGCGGCCTCCGCCTTCGGGATACACAAGGACCAGATAACCGTCATGGTCCACTCCGGGTCCCGGGGATTCGGCCACCAGGTCTGTACGGACCACCTGGAGAGGATGAACAGGGCGGCGGGGAAATATGGCATCGAGCTTCCCGACCGGCAGCTCGTCTGCGCACCGTTCCGTTCCCCGGAGGGCCGGAGCTACTGGGGGGCCATGAAGTGCGCCGCCAACTACGCGTGGGCAAACCGCCAGTGCCTCATGAACCGTGTCCGGGAGATAATGATGGATTTCTTCTCCATGGGGCCCGGGGACCTGGGGTTCCGGCTGGTTTACGACGTGGCCCACAACATCGTCAAACTGGAGTCCCACCGGGTGGGTGGAAAAGAGCGTATTCTGGCCGTCCACCGGAAGGGCGCCACACGCGCCTTCCCGCCGGGGCACCCGGACCTGCCCGCCGATTACAGGCCGTTTGGACAGCCCGTCATTATTCCCGGTGACATGGGCACGGCCTCCTACCTTCTCAGAGGAACGGAAACGGGCATGGCCGAGACCTTCGGGAGCACCTGCCACGGCGCCGGGAGGGTTCTGTCCCGGAAGGCCGCCATCAGGCAAGCCAAGGGCAGGTCAATTACCCGGGAACTGGAGGACAGGGGGGTCTTCGCCCGGGCGTCGGGGAGAACATCGCTGATGGAGGAGATGCCCGAGGCCTACAAGGACGTCTCGCGGGTGGTGGAGGTAGTTCACAGGGCCGGGATCGCCTCGAAGGTGGCCAGGATGCGGCCGCTGTGCGTGGTCAAGGGTTAAGGAACTTACCGAAAAGCTAATTTAACACGGAGTACACAGGGTTAATAGACAGGGTACACGGATAGAATCGTGAAGTTTAATACCAGAACCATGGGTTAGATCTCTCCCGCGAAACCCTCACCTGAAACCCTGTGGAGCAGCCTTCGAGCGGCTGCACTGTGTTGGATTATCTTTTTACGTCATAACGGAATTTCCAGGTCAGGACAACCATGGACATGAGTAAAAGGGCCAGCAGCAGGGCGGCCCAGGCGGGTCCGACCCTCAGGGATACCCACGCGAAGCCGATGAGGGGAAGCAGGAGGACGCGGGCGACCGGTTTTAGCCATGGATGATCATCCAGCCATTGCGCGGCGGGGGGTGAGTAGCGGTAATAACATGGCGACGAACCATTTTCCGGGACCGTTGGTCAAAAGGTCGGCATCCCTGAAATCCCTGAGCACCCTCACGGCGGGGGCCTCGTAGGATCCGAAGGCCGCCGTGGCGATGAAGCATCCTCCGCCTCCTCCGGATGAGGCCGAATTTATGACGGTGATTACCCCGCTGGTATCGGCGGGACTCCCGTCAATGCCCAGGCTGACCCGCGTCCGCCCTTCCGCCAGCGCCGTGAAGACCCCGGTGACAGGATCGATGGACCCTATCGATGTATCGGCCACCGACCATGTGGGGATCCCGGCGAGCAGGCTTGTAAAAGCAACGGTGTCCCCCGC